>NZ_CEYLVT010000008.1:52827-82132 GCF_982860115.1 Moorena sp. | reverse complement strand
GGGCTAGATTACTTATAGAGTCTGCGTTTTAGATTATTTCGTCGCCCCCTCAGGTAATTAAGTTACCATCTAGCTCTAGGGCTGGTAGCATCCCCGATGGCACTTTCTGCTTGTACCAACGTTCTTTCTTACCATAACAAAACATGGTAATTTTTTTGATACGATAAGGAATCTGTTTTTCTTCCAACCATAGCCAAATTTTCTGGCAGTAAGGACACCAAGCGTGGTTATCTCGGTATAGGGTAACTCGAATATCAGATTCAGTAAAACCAAATAGGCGCAAACAAGATTGAGCGTTAGTAGCGCCATTCACAGTATCTATTTGAAAATCCGTCAGAGCTTCTAGTTCTTGCCAGGTTAGGGGAGGGATGCTCATGGGGGTGGCTTTAATTAAAGTTTGATACAAAAGATACTATCGCATATTTTGTGTCAGCTATCAGCTATCAGTTATCAGTTATCAGCTATCAGCTATTGAATAAAATAAGCTGACGGCACCTCAAGTAGCGTGAGCTTTTAGCTCACGGCTAACGGCTAACAGCTGACGGCTGATAGCTGACAGCTGAATGCTGAGGATCAAGACAGTGATAAACCTGAGCTTGGTAACCATCCACGGATATTAAATTATTAACAGAATTCTCAGCAGAACAATTAGGTAACTCTTCAACTGTTGCGTTAAAATTCACCAACCATAAATCTAGGGTACTTGACAAATCATCGATAGTCTGTTTAAGAGTAATAGCAGCCGGACAAGTTGTCTGCTGGCACTGAATTTGGTCTTGATGTGCCAAGAGAAATTGGGGATTGAGGGAGGAGAGTTTTTGATCAGCCTTCTGTTGGAATGCCCAAGCCAGTCCCATCATTTCACCAGTCTGTACCAAGGTGTTGTGAGTAGTAGCAATTAGTATCGGTACTGATGACTGTTGTTCAATTATCGGTACCAATAAATCTGGACGATAGTATTTTTGATAGCCTAGATTGCTGACTACGGTAATACTACTCAAAAACCCCATTAGCAAAACTAGCGCTATAGTGTTTGGTCTCCTAGGGCTACTATTGTTAGTGGGATTTGCTGTGGAAGGGTGACGGTTACTCACGGCTAGGGCGGCTGCTACTAATACAATCACAGCAGGGAAGTAAACGAAACTATACCGAGCACCACGGGTGAGGTCGGTACCAAGGCAGTAAGTAATACCAAAAAATAATGCGATCGCACTAATCAAGAAACTCCCTAAAACCCCTGTGACCAAACCAGTCTTAGGGTGATTTAGTTGTATTTTTAGATAGCGATAGAGAATCGGGAGCAACCAGATTAGAAACACCAACATCACCAAACCCGAAGCAATGACCACTATCAGGGAAGATGACTCCACGGGCAATAGAGATAACATGGTAATCCAAGCAGCGAGAGCTTGAAAAATTGGCTTGGTCCAAGCCCAACTGCCATCATTGCTACTTATAATCCATTCAGTCATCTGAGCATCGTAACTCGATAGCCACACCGGTAACCAAACTAATCCTCCCATAGCACTACCTGCCGCAACTGCACCAATGCGCCGGATGGGAGAGGGTCGAGAAGGATAAATTTTGGCTAATCCCCAAAGTCCTAACAAAACCATGGCCTCAGCACAGAGGGTCAGGAGAAAAAAATAGTGGGTTGCTATACCTAAACAATTAACCACTACCCAAGACAGGGATATCCAAATCGGTAGAACAGTCTGGCGTTGAAGATGTTGTATAGCAATAACTAAGCAGCACAGGGATGCCATCACCCACAAAATGGCTAAGGTGTAATGGCGGGCTTCCTGGGCTAGAAAAACACCGTAGGGAGACACAGCCATAATTGCTGCTGCTAGTTGAGCGACTAACCGGGAACGAAACCCTACCCAGCTGAGTCCATAGATTAGTGGAATTGATACTATACCGAACAGGGCGGGAAGCGATCGCATCCCCCAAATTACTAAGTCGCTATCCTGTAACGATGTTCCATCGAACGCCTGTAAACCAAAGGAGAATAGCCTCATCCACCAGTTCGCGAGGACAAAATATAGGGGAGGGTGGTGATCCTCAGTAAATAAATGATGAATAACTGCTGATGCTCCCGATTGTGGATTAAATTCCAGTGGTTGTAACAGGGTAGACAGGGAAATGGATTGGTCTAGGGGTAAGGTTTGATAACTATTGCCCAAGCTAAACACTATTGTGGCAAATTCATCGGTCCAGGGGGACTTCAGGGTGAGGTTAGTGAAGCGTAAAACACTGCCAATAGTAATCCAAAATAATAGCAACAGGGGGTGGAACCAGAGACTTCTCAGGAAAGTTTTCAACAATAGTAACCTCAATCAGCACAAAGAGCAGACTTGCCAATGGAATTGAAATAGATGACAGACAAAATATATAGAATCAGGGGGTTTTAGCCCCTAAGTTATTTTCACCTTCTGGCTACACCATGGAGATGTTCAACTGCGATCACTGCGATCATTGTAGATTTACTGAATGTAGGTTTACTTAATATGCCTGTGATTACCACTACTGTTGATACTATTCTCAACCGTGCCTTAGGGGGTATTGATATATCACCCGATGAAGGGGTTGTGCTTTTGAAGCAAACTGAACCTCAGGCCGTAGCGTCAATTCAAGAAACTGCGGATCGGTTGCGCTATAGACAAGTTGGGGATACGGTTACCTATGTTATCAACCGTAATATCAACTTTACAAATATCTGTACCCAGCACTGTAGTTTCTGTGCTTTTCGCCGGGATGCCTCTGAAGAGGGTGCTTATTGGCTCGATTGGCAGCAAATTCATGACAAGGCAGCGGATGCGCTGCGGCGGAATGCTACAGAAATTTGCATGCAGGGCGGACTCAACCCCAAGGCAAAGATCAATGGGTCAACCTTGCCCTATTACCTAGAGTTGGTAAAAACCATTAAGCAAGAGTTTCCTCAGCTGCATCTCCATGCTTTCTCTCCCCAGGAAGTGCAATTTATTGCTGAGCAAGATGGACTTAGCTATGCCCAGGTGATTGCTCAACTACAAGAGGCTGGGGTTGGTTCAATGCCAGGAACAGCAGCAGAGATTTTAGATGATGATGTCCGACGTATTCTCTGTCCAGAAAAGACCAATACCGCCACTTGGCTAGAGATTGTGTCAACAGCTCATAAACTGGGAATGCCCACAACCAGTACCATGCTCTCGGGTCATATTGAGACACCCCAACAACAAATGGCACACTTGGAAAAATTGCGATCGCTTCAACTTTCAGCCCGTAACCAGGGATACCCTGGCTTAATCACTGAATTTATCTTACTGCCCTTTGTCGGAAAGGAAGCCCCCAAACCATTACGCCATCGTGTTGGACGGGATCAACCAGTCTTGAAAGATGCTCTGTTACTCACAGCTGTAGCTCGGATTTTCCTAGGGAACTGGATTAAAAATCACCAACCCAGTTGGGTAAAACTCGGTCTTGCTGGGGCGACAGATGCCCTTAAATGGGGTTGTAATGATATTGGTGGCACATTAATGGAGGAGCATATCACCACCATGGCCGGAGCTATGGGGGGTAGCTGTATGGAAGTAGAAACATTACAAGCAGCCATTCAATCCCTTGGGCGTCCCTATCAGCAACGAGATACGATCTACACCTAAGATCAAGTCAAGTTAATTACTTCTAATATGGTTGAACCCATGGCTGTTAATTAATAATTGGTAATTGCTGCTAATTGGTAATTACTAATTGGTAATTTACGAACAACCAATTTTAATCAGATTCAACGGTCACACAAAGATATAAGCTTTTATCTTCATGTCCCTAGCAATCAAATCCATGACCAAAAAAAAGAAATCTTTTCTACTGCTAATTTTTGCAGCAGCCGTCTTGGTAGTAGGCGGTGGAGTAACCGCTTACTGGTTGCTAGTGCGGCGGCAGATTTTACAACCAGATATTCAGGTAAGTACCCAGTTAGTTCCGCAAAATGCATTTTTTACCGCATCGATTTCTACAGACTCCAAACAATGGCAACAGTTGCTAAAGTATGGCACAACTGAATCTCGACAAATTTTGGAAAAACAGCTTGCTCAGTTGCAGGAAAATTTACTAACTGCTAACGGCTACAACTATCAGCAAGATATCAAACCTTGGTTGGGTCAAGACGTTACCCTGGCATACTTTAGCCCTAGAGACTTATCACCAGCCGTCTTATCAAACGATCAATCAGTTTTTCCCAGTTTGATTGTACTACCCATTGACAAACTAACCCAAGCAATGGAGCTGTTCAAAAAAGCCAAGTCTCAATCAGGGAAACAGTGGGTTGAGAGAACCTACAGAGGTATTCAGGTTTACGAAACAAACAAGAGTAACTCCCAAAAGTACTCAGTAGCAGTGCTGGGGCGTTTTCTAGTAGTGAGTGAAAACCCCAAAATTATTGATCAGGTGATTGACACTTACAAAGGAGCTATTTCCCTAGCTAGTAAGTCTGGGTACCAAGATGCGATCGCTCAAATTAAAACTGATCAGTCCTTTGCTCAGTTGTATATTAATCTACCAGCTTTTTTAGCCGCAGTAGCCTCTGATGCCCAGGAGCAGCCTGAAAAAACAGCAGCTAAACCCTTAAAGCAAGACATAGTCACAACAGTAACCCTAGCACCAGAGGGGATAAGTTTTGAAGGGATTTCCTGGTTCAAACCCAGAAGCACTGTTAACACCAGTAACCAAAATAGCGGTTCTTTTTTGCCTAGACGGATGCCAGCGAGTACCCTAGGCATTATATCTGGGGGTAACATCAGACAATTTTGGCAATACTATACCGAACAAGGAGCATTAAATTCTCTCATCCCCATTTCCCCAGACAATTTCCAAGCTGGATTGAAAACCACCTTAGGGTTGGATTGGGAAAAAGATTTACTATCTTGGATGGAAGGGGAGTTTGCCCTAGCCTTAATACCAATGTCTCCCGAACAACTGGCGCTTCAGGATAACCCTTACTCTGCTCCCTTAGGAGCTGGGATAGCATTGATGGTAAAAGTAAGCGATCGCTCTAGTGCTCAAGCAACCCTACAGCAATTGGATGACTTAATCACCAATAGTTATCAGTTACCGGTAGTAGAAACTCAGGTGAACGGTCAACCAATGGTTAGCTGGACAGCCACTCTAGGAGGGGTGAATGCTACCCACGGCTGGTTAGAAGGGAATGTAGTCTTCTTCACCCTAGGAGCCCCCATTGCCAGTGAACTAGTTCCTCAACCCCAAAAGACACTAATTCAAGCACCTCTGTTTCAAAACACCGTACCAACCAAACCTAATCCCAACACTGGTCAATTTTTCCTTGATGTTGAGCGTACCCTCAATAGCAGTAATCTTAATCTCGCTCAACTACCAACCCAGCAAGAAACCTTAGCAAAGGCAATTAACACCATCGGCTTAACAGTTGCCAAAATCGACCCCAATCGTACCCGCTTTCAACTTTTTGTTCAGTTGAAAAAAGAGCCTCAACCCAGTAAACCTGCTGAAACTAAGAAGGGAGATAATCAGGAAAAACCCTAGAGACGTTATTAGGTATTAGGTAAGCAGTCAGCGGTCAGCCCTCAGTGGTCAGTGGTCAGTGGTCAGGGTTCAGCTTATTTTATTCAAAAGCTGTTTCCTTAGCCTGGCCTACGGCCAAGGGCTGTTCGCGTAGCGTGCGCGTAGCGCATTGGCTGATGGCTGTTCGCGTAGCGTGCGCGTAGCGCATTGGCTGATTGCTAATAGCACTAGGCATTAGGCTTTAAGTAATCCATAAAGCCTAATGCCTAACACCTAACACCTTGAGTTAACCGAGTACTGGTTTATGCCATCGATACAGCACCAGATTTACCAGCAGCTTCCCTCAGGATTTCTGCTTTATCAGTTTCTTCCCAAGGCAGAATCAAATCGCTACGCCCGAAATGACCATAAGCTGCCGTGTCTTGATAGAAACGACCACCCCGTTCTGCGGGTAATCCGCGCAGATTAAACGTTTGGATGATGCCAGCAGGACGCAGTTCAAAATAGTTGTTGACCAATTCCAGCAAAATCTCCTCGTCCACCTTACCAGTGCCAAAGGTTTCTACAAGGATACTCACGGGTCTAGCCACCCCAATCGCGTAACTCAGCTGGACTTCGCATTTGTCTGCTAAACCTGCTGCCACAATGTTCTTAGCTGCATAGCGACAGGCATAGGCAGCGGAACGGTCTACCTTAGTGGGGTCTTTGCCAGAGAAAGCACCACCACCATGGCGTGAGTAACCGCCATAGGTGTCTACAATAATTTTGCGACCAGTTAAACCTGCATCACCTTGGGGACCACCAACTACAAATTTCCCTGTGGGGTTCACCAGGAAGCGTGTGTTGTTATCCGGCTTAATCTCGATATCTTGGAAACAGGGTTCCACCACTGCTGACCACAAGTCATCTTTAATTTTTGCCTGGACAGCTACCTCATCGGTAATATCACCAATAGTGGCATCGTGTTGGGTGGAAACCAGAATCGTATCAATCCCAACCGGCTTGCCATCTTCATAAACCACACTGACTTGGGTTTTGCCATCAGGACGCAGGTAAGATAAATCACCAGTTTTACGTACAGCTGCCAGACGGCGAGAAACCCGATGAGCCAGGCTGATGGGCATGGGCATCAGTTCTGGGGTTTCGTTGCAGGCAAAGCCAAACATCAGACCTTGGTCCCCTGCACCGATAGCATCCAGTTCATCGTCACTCATTTCCTGCCGACTTTCCTGGGCAGTAGTCACCCCTTGGGAAATGTCAGGGGATTGTTCATCAAGAGCAACTAAAACAGAGCAACTGTTGGCAGAGAAACCATTGTCGGCATCTGTGTAACCGATTTCAGCAATTTTCTTCCGCGCCAAATCAATCAAATTGACCTGGGCTTTAGAAGTAATTTCACCAGTAATCAATACCAAACCGGTGTTAACGACCACTTCAGCCGCAACACGGCTTTGGTGATCTTGAGCGAGCATAGCATCTAGGATAGTGTCAGAAATCTGGTCACAGACTTTGTCAGGATGACCTTCGGTAACCGATTCAGAGGTAAATAAATAGCGACGAGACAATTATCAATTCTCCTTTAACTATTAATCAATAACCTGTATAGCATAGATCATTTTGAGTTGCTTGAACTCGCCACTATCAAATCTTTAATCTTTAATTATAGCATTTTTTTTTAACTTATAATCAACAGCTTAAGAAAAATCCTGAATTAAATCCTGAATCCTTTTTCAGCATGATTTGAGGAGTAAATAGTCAAAAAGTAGAGTTTTTTCGACTATTTACCTATTTTTCAATTGATGAATGATTAAACTCCATAATCCGAGCAACGTTTTATCCTCTCGCTCTCGTTTTTATGAAATCTTTAACATTTTATACTTTGCGGCATTCTTAGGCTTGGCAAGGGTAATGATTTAGCTATCAGCAGTCAGCTATCAGCTAATGAGCAAATTTCTGAACAAATAGGATCACCACAATTACATCCCTTCTTGATGCAGTCGCTCATGGGGGGAACCACGGCAGTCGCTCATGGGGGAAACCCCCAAGACCGCGCTGCCTCCCCAAGACCGTAATGGTGCGTTTTCCGTAGGCGAATTAAATTCGCCACGGGTCGCACCTCTGCATCGCTTACCAATCCCTTGCCATTAAGTTTTATTTAGAATCCTGTAAAACCTCCTTTAAAGCATCCAACACTTGCACCACATTCTCTCGCCGAGAGTTATAACCCATTAAACCAATGCGCCAGACTTTCCCAGCTAATTCACCCAAGCCGCCACCAATTTCGATGTTGTAATCATCCAGCAGTTTGCGGGTAACTGCCTTGCCATCTACCCCTTCTGGTATCCGAACTGTGGTCAAGGTAGGCAAACGAAATTCTTGCTCGACGTGACATTCTAGACCCAAATCAGCCAAACCTTCCCAAAGCAATTCAGCATTAGTTTGATGCCGTTCCCAACAAGCGGTTAGTCCTTCTTCAGCAACCAATCGCAACGCTTCGCGCAAGGCATAATTCATATTAATTGGAGCTGTATGGTGGTAGGTGCGCTCGTCACCCCAATATTTGCTCAACATCGATATATCCAAATACCAATTAGCGACTTGGGTACGACGCTGGTGGAGTTTTTCGAGGGCACGAGCTCCCATGGTGAAAGGGGAAATGCCTGGTGGACAGCTAAGCCCTTTTTGGGAGCAACTATAGGCAAGATCAATCCCCCATTCATCAATAAACAGTGGCACCCCACCTAAACTGGTGACTGTGTCAACCAGCAGCAAGCAATTGAAATCTCGGCACAATTCAGCCACACCCTCAAGGGGTTGACGAGCACCGGTTGACGTTTCAGCATGAACCAAAGCCAAGACAGCAGGACGATGGGTTTCCAAGCCTTCTTGGAGTTCATCAAGGGTAAAAACTTGCCCCCAAGGCTTCATTAGTTTACGGACATCAGCACCATAACGACCAGCCATATCCACGAGTCGGTGTCCAAAGTAACCATTAACCCCAACTAAAACCACATCACCTGGTTCTACTGCATTGGCTAGAGTAGCTTCCATCGCCGCACTACCTGTCCCACTCATGGGAATAGTCATCGGGTTATCAGTTTGCCAAGCATAGCGGAGTAAGGTTTGCACTTCGTTCATCAATGCGATGAAACGGGGATCCAGGTGACCAACTGGGGGCATTCCCAAGGCTTGTAATATGGAGGGATGGGCATTAGATGGCCCGGGTCCGAGTAACAGCGTCGGAGGCATATCTATATCGGTCAGGGAGACGCGATTATTATCTTTGATTGATGGGGTTGAGGTCATTTATTATTTATAAGTGTTTGGTAAAGTAAGAGTTAACCAAAATAAATAATAACCCGAACGTGGCTATCCTCGTGTTTTAGGAAGTAAGGTGGGAAAGCATTGGGGCTTGAGCCTCAAGCACAGAGGAGATTAAACAGGTCAACAAAACCTAATCTGCATAGGATTACGAAAAGATGCCAATGGTCATGGTGATGTCAGCAGTTAAGCTGTTATAGCATTTCTATTTGAGAGGTGAAGATACTCCCTTAGGGAAAGGCAATAGGCAAGAGGCAAGAGGCAAGAGGCAAGAGTTAATAAACTATAGAGTTATTTGGGGTAATATAAAAAACGGTAATCGCTTTTTACAATTTATTTATAAACGCTATAGTTATTTTTAATAAACAATAGTTTATCAAAGACTGAATTATAAAAAAAAATTTTTAATCTATTTATTTGATCTATAAAGCCAGGGCAAACGCATCTAAATCATGAAACCTTTATCCACTAAAAAAATAAATAAAAGTCAATTAACTAATTGACTTTCCTGAACTCTGAAACCCTTATACCTGGGTTAGCCGGTTGCTAGGTTAAAGGTTGCTAGGTTAAAGGTTGGCAGGTTGCAGCTTGGTAGGTTGCACAAAACAACCTTGGCATTTCGCCCACCCATGCGCGTTCAACCTTGGCCAAAGGCCACGCTAGGCGAACAACGGATCAACCTTGGCCAAAGGCCACGCTAGGCGAACAACGGATCAACCTTGGCCAAAGGCCACGCTAGGCGAACAACAGATTAACCTTGGCCAAAAGGCCACGCTACGCGAACAACCGCAAAGTAGGCTAGAAAATAAAAAGATTCGCGATCTGCACTAGGCGCGAACGCATGTTTGGCAAGCATATAGATTCAGGATAAATACTGTGGTTTTTAAGATTGCTTTATTAGGATTAGGGACGGTTGGTACAGGAACAGCAAAGATTTTACTCGACACAGCTGGACGTAACCCACTACTGCAAGGGATAGAAATTGCCAAGGTAGGAGTGCGATCGCTTGATAAGCCCAGAGAAGTGCAACTACCACTGGAGTTGATGACAACCAATCTAGAAGAAATTGTCACCAACCCAGAGATAGATATTGTAGTAGAGCTACTAGGAGGATTAGAACCAGCGCGATCGCTTATGCTCAAGGCGATTGCCCAAGGTAAACATATTGTCACTGCCAATAAAGCGGTTATTTCCCGCTATGGGGATGAAATTTTTGCAGCGGCGGAAGAGGCAGGAGTCTACGTCATGTTAGAAGCAGCAGTTGGGGGGGGTATCCCAGTAATTCAACCCCTAAAACAGGCATTGGGAGTGAACCGTATTCATAGTATTACTGGCATTGTTAACGGTACTACCAATTACATCCTGACCCGGATGCAACGGGAAGGGGGAGAATTTGGCGATATTCTTTCTGATGCCCAACGGTTGGGATATGCTGAGGCTGACCCTACTGCTGACGTGGATGGATTAGATGCCGCTGACAAGATTGCGATTTTAGCTTCTATTGCTTTTGCAGGACGGATTAATTTATCTGATGTCCATTGTGAAGGGATTCGTCAGGTGAGTGCAGCAGATATTGGTTATGCTGAGAAACTGGGATTTGTAATTAAACTCTTAGCTGTAGCCAAGCGAGACCCCATGGCAACTGGGGATAACCCAAAATCTGAAACTATTCAGCTAAGGGTACATCCTACCCTTGTCGCCAAAACTCACCCCCTTGCCAGTATTAATGATGTTTACAACGGGATTGTGGTAGAAGGCGAACCCATTGGACAAGTGATTTTCTCTGGTCCTGGTGCAGGTTCTGGTCCGACAGCCAGTGCGGTAGTGTCGGATATCTTAAACATTGCTGCTGTCCTCAAAACCAATCGGGAAGCCAAGGAACTACATCCTTTACTTAGTTGTGCTCATCAGCACTATTGTACTGTTGCTCCTATTTCAGACCTGGTCACCCGCTTTTATGCCCGGTTCCTTAGTCAAGACCATCCTGGTGTAATTGGGCATTTAGGCACCTGTTTTGGCAAACATCATGTCAGTTTAGAATCTGTGGTGCAAATTGGTTTCCAAGGAAACTTAGCAGAAATTGTCGTCGTCACTCATGATGTGCGTGAAGGGAACTTCCGACAGGCTCTAGATGAAATTCAGACTCTAGAGGCAGTCGATAGTATTCCTAGCATTTTAAGAGTGCTCTAAAGCTTCACTAGTTGAAGGTTTAATAGTTGAAGGCTTAATAGTTGAAGGTTTACTCTTTTAGAGGGTTGAGGGAAGTCCTTCCGGGAAAGTTCAAACCATAGTAGCCATTCCCGAAGGCTAGGTTGTTTGCTTGAAGTCTAAAAGTTGAAACCGTTTTCCTCTGCCCTAGTCTTGACCTATGACTCAATCGTTAACAATGAATGTAGTGCGCTGGCTCCCAATTGTTTCCACAATTTTTTGGCTAGTGACCCCAACTGTTGCTACTTCAAACTTGGTAACAACGGATTCCTATTCTGGTTCTTTATCTGTAGATGATAGTTGGCGATCCCAAAGCCAGTTAAATTTCACAAATTCCACACTTCAACCAGCCAACCTGCAACCTTGGCCAAAAGGCCACGCTACGCGAACAACTCTGACAGTACAAACAGTACAACAGGCACAAAACACAGTAACTCAAAACACAACAATACAGGATATCTGTCCACCGCCAGTGCTCTCCCGCTTAACTCGCCACCAAGTGGCTGCAGGTGAAACTGTCGAGAGTATTGCCAACCAATACAACCTTGAGGAGGCTACACTACTTAGATTTAATAGAGCCTTAAACCGACAGTCAATGCCAGTGGGGCAAGAGATTCTGATTCCGCCATTCAATGGCATCTTGGTGAATGTGCCATTGAATGCCACTTGGCAAGACTTAGCAGACGCCTACGGTGTCCGTGCTGCGGTTTTATTTGAGTTAAATGGTTGTCAAAAACCTTCTAAGCAAGCCTTTATCCCAGGGTTGAATTCCCTTGGCATAGGTATTCCCACAGCAACGAGGGAAACTCCGACTGTAGATAGCTACACCGGATTGACTAATTATCCCTTACCAAGGGTGGCACGGATAGGACTGGATTACGGCTGGCGGCAAGAGGCTGGTGAGGATGAAAAGAAGTTTCACGCTGGTGTGGATTTACTGGCACAGGAAGGTACTCAGGTTTTTGCCAGTGATAGCGGTATCGTTGCCTATGCTGGACCACAAAACACTTATGGCAATTTGGTGGTGATTAATCATGAGGGAGGACGCCAAACCCGCTATGCTCACTTAAACCGTACTACTGTCAGTCCAGGTCAGCAGATTAATGTTGGACAGTTATTAGGTACAGTGGGCACTACAGGAAATCCTGATATTGACCAACCCCATCTACATTTTGAGGTTCGTTTAAATTCCCCTGGGGGTTGGGCAGCACAAGATCCAAAATTGCATTTGAAAATTAATCCGTAGTAACCATTGAGCTGACTGGCTTGGTTAATCGTGAATCTACAAAAGTCAGCTATTGCTGATCGTGATATTAACCCACTTGCCACACTTGACTTTATAGCACAAAAGAACTACCGAGTGCGATCGCAAATTCTATCAGATAATCCGAGTAAAAATACTTATTTGACCTATAGTTCGCTGGTGCTTGCCGCGAACTTTTTTTTAACTGAAGTTCCCCCGTACAAATGAACTAAAGCATTACCCCCGGGTCGGAGGCCTTATTAACGCACCCTAAACGCTCAGCGCGTTTAGGGGGCAGTTTTGGGCAAGTCCTATTCAAGTTATCGTCAATTATCAACTATAGGGGGTATAACCCCCCATAGTTAATGTCCCTTCATAGCTTAATATCTAGCCAAGATTCCAACTGCGTACATTCTAAGAGTTTTTTTATCGAACTCTTTACCTACTCCTGAGCAGGAAGAAACTAGCTCAAATTCCATAGCCTCTCAGGTGTGGAGTGAGGCAATTGAGGATCACACAAGGTAACAGGCATTATCATTCACAATTCGGGATCAGGGAGGCTGTTCATGGGATTGCTCAACAATTTGAGTATCAGGTCAAAACTTATATTTATGTTGCTGGCTCTGAGCACTTGCTCGCTGTTCGTGACTGCTTATATTGGTTATCGGAGTGGTAAGTCTCATCTGAGCAAAACAGTATCAAACCAGTTAACCAGTCTACGAGCTTCCAAAGCAGATCAAATCGAATCATACTTTGAAGATATTCGCCATCAGACCCAGACCCTGAGTGAAAACTTAATGGTGGTGGAGGCGATGCAGGAATTTAAGACAGCCTACAACCAACTGCAACAATCTAGGACACCAACTGATTTAGAGGACACCCTCAAGGAATACTACCGTAAAGAATTTTTAACCAAACTAGCGGAAACTAGCGACGGGAAGCCTGTATTAGAATCCTACTTACCAGAAACCTCTGCGGCTCGTTACCTCCAGTACTATTACATCGCCACGAACCCCAACCCAGCTGGGGAGAAACATCTCCTAGATGATCCAGAAGACAAGAGTGAGTACAGTAGTATTCACACCCGCTACCACCCGATTTTTCGCAACATTGTTGAAAAGTTTGGCTACCAGGATATTTTGCTGATCGATCCTCAAACCGGTGAAATTGTCTACTCAGTTTTTAAAGAAACGGACTTTGGCACCAGTCTCACCACTGGACCATACAGTAATAGTAACTTGGGTTTCGCCTTAGCCGACCTCCGAAAAGCCAAGGGAAAGGATTATGTGCAGATCTTTGATTTTGATTCCTACCGTCCTTCTTTTGGAGCCCCAGTAGCATTTATTGCTGCTCCCATCTATGACGGCTCCCAATTTATAGGTGTTTTGGCATTCCAGCTTCCGGTTAATCAGATTAACAATGTCATGACAGGTTACCGTAAATGGAAGAGTAATGGTTTGGGGGATACAGGAGAGATCTATCTAGTCGGAGACGATTATCTGATGCGATCAGTTTCCCGTTTCCTAATTCAAGACCCGACAACTTATAGTAAAGCCTTGCGAGAACATGGTGTAAAGGAACAGATCCTGAAGCGAATCGAGCAGTTCGGTACATCAATTCTTCAACAGCCAGTCAAGACAGAAGCTGTAAAAGCCGCCTTAGCTGGGCAAGAAGGCACCCAGATTATTGATGATTATCGGGGTATTGAAGTTTTGAGTTCCTACGCTCCCTTAAACATCAATGGATTGGAGTGGGTGATCGTCTCCCAGATGGATCTTGCCGAAGCTTATGCGCCAGTTTTCGCCTTTCAAAAGAGAGTTTTGGTTTCAGCTGCCTTGATCATACTGCTGATCACCCTACTCGCTATGGGGCTCGCCCATCTGTTTGTGCAACCAGTTAGGGCTTTAATTGCTAGCGCCCGAAAAGTCACGGATGGACAAGTTGATGCGGTTGTGAATCTAGACTCGGAAGACGAATTTGGGGAGTTAGCTGAGTCATTTAATCAAATGGTTGGCAGCTTACGCACTCAAACTCAACTGGTCGAGCAGAAAAATCGCGAAAATGAAAAGTTACTCACAAGTGTATTTCCCGACTCCGTAGCCAAACGTCTCAAACGGGGAGAGACAAACATTGCTGAGAGTGTTTCTAATGTTACGGTTTTGTTCTGCGACATTGCTGGATTCGGCAAGCTCTCTAGATCCATGGATACCCATGAAGTTATTGCAATTCTTAATGATCTAGTAAGTCTTTTCGATCAAGCCACGGCCAAATACGGGATAGAGAAGATTAAAACCATTGGTGACAATTACATGGCAGTCTGTGGATTATCAATCTTACATATAGACCATCAAAAACGGGCGGTAGATTTTGCTTTAGAAATGCTGGCGTTGACCCACCGATTCAGTAATGAACGAGGATTTGACATAGACCTTGAAATCGGTATCCATTCCGGAGATATTGTTGCTGGCATTGTAGGTCGAGAAAAAGTGGTCTACGACGTTTGGGGCGACACAGTCAATGTTGCCAATAAGCTGATGATTGACTGCCCAACGGGAGCTATATTAGTGTCTCAAAATGTCTACAACAGTCTCCATGATATTTACGACTTTGAGCAGGCTGAGGACATCACACCGAATGGAAAAGGTCAACAAAAAGCTTGGTTGTTAAAAACTGCACAGGAATTAGTAGCTTCAACAGTGTAGACATGGGCTTTGCCCAGTTTTGCCCAATTATTAAAGACCCAAGGGTAATGGGAAATTGCTAATGGTGAATTGGTAACTGAACAAACTATACTTGATTACATTATTTTCAGATTACCATAATACACGAAATTAAGAACCCCCGCGCAAGCATTATCCCGTGGGGTATGAAAACTTGTTCAGAGGGTTAACCCTCTTGTTCAAGGAATAGTAAAAGAACGGGACAAGGAGATTGTTTTGATGAGCAAAGTAATATGGCAAAACGATTGGTTGATCTGGGCTATAGCCTTAGGAATAGGGTTTCCGGTCTTGGTAATTATTCTGACAGAAATTACTCATCGTCTACAAAGACGCGGTCAGCCTCTAGCAGTTACGCTCCGCCTAGTTCGTAACCGTGTCTTACCCGTCTTAGTATTCCTGCTATTTATCCAGAATGTGCTTGAGTTAGACCTGGACAACAATCTTGTCAAGCTTGTCGAGACCCTGGTCTGGATATTTGTTATAGACGCCTCTCTGTCTCTAATCAATTCGGTGTTGTTTGAAGCCGCTGGAGAAAATACATGGCGAGCACGGATCCCAAAACTACTCCTAGATTTGTCAAGATTTTTTTTGGTAGCCCTTGGTGGTGCCATTGTGCTATCGAGAGTGTGGGGAGCCGACCTCGCTGGTCTGGCTACTGCCTTGGGTGTGGGTTCTATTGTGATCGGCTTGGCCCTTCAGGACTCTCTGGGCAGCGTCTTTTCTGGGGTTGCCCTACTGTTTGCTCGTCCCTTTGAAGTCGGTGATTGGTTGCAGATTGGAGACAAAGTTGGTCAGGTCATTGATATGAATTGGCGAGCTGTTCGCCTGGTAACCCGGGACGGTGACATGATTATTATTCCCCATCGGGTACTTGGAGGAGAAATAGTCCTCAATTACAGCAAACCGAAACGGATTCATGTAGAAACCTTTAGGATTGACTTCGACAGTGATGATCCACCCAACCTAATTAAGCAAGTACTAAAAGAAACAGCACTGGCCACAGAAGGGATATTGAGTGATCCTTCCCCAGAGATCCGCACCATGGAATATAACGACTATCGGGGTAACTATGAGGTCAAGTTTTCTATCGAAGACTATAAGGATGCGCCCAGAATCCGTGAACAGTTGATGACCCGTATCTGGTATGCAGCCCAGCGCAACAATCTTGGACCAACCATTCCGATCTATAGACTCCGTAAACTCGATAGTGAACCATCCGAAGCAGATAGCACTTTGACAAAGTTTACCGAGAGCCTGAAGTCAATACCTGTCTTTGTCCCTGTAGCTAAACAGCAAAAGAACTTGGAGAATCTATCGAAAGGAGCAGTCCTACAAAATTTCGGTGTGGGAGAAACCGTGATTCGTCAAGGGGATCCTGGTCATGCTCTGTACATTATTATTGCTGGGAAAGCTGTACTCACCCTCAAGGATAGTTATGGTAAACAACAGGAGGTGATGACTCTGTCCAGTGGTGAGTTTTTTGGGGAAATGGCACTGTTTAGCGGCAAACCAAGCTCAGTATCCGTTAACGTTGTGGAAGATTTACAAACTATTGCGCTTTATTCAGATCTGGTTAATCAGATGATAGAAAGTACACCAAGTCTCGCCCGTGAAATCGGTCAAATTATCGAAGCACGACGGAAATCGATAGATGAGGTGAAACAAGTCAATCTTGCATTCAGTAATGGTGCGGAGTTATCAAGTCAAGGTTAAGTTGACTATCAATCCCTCATGATGGGATTGGCCTTGGCCTTTGGGCCACGCTACACGAATGGCCACGCTACGCGATTGACCGTAGGTCACGCGGGGCGCGTTCCCATAAGCAATAGAGGGGGACTGGACTACTCAGAAGGTGGAGCCAATGGTAGTGTAATCGGGGCAGCATCAGTGGGATCCCAGTCTATGTTGCTGATTGCATAAATCAAGTTGATCTGGAGTTTAGCGCTAAAAATGCTTACCCATAAAGCATTTCAGTAATAATCGGTAATCGGTAAAAAGATAATTGGTAATTGTAATTACTGCTGAGCCATTACTGCTGAGCCATTACCCATTACCTAGTTACCCATTACCCATTACCTAGTTACCCATTACCCATGGGAAGCCATGCTTAATACTATAATCCCCAAGGTTCTAGTATAAGCGACTCAAGACATAGTCGCTCAGATCAATCAGAGCTTGCTTGGATTCTGAGGGTTTCAACACTGATATATTTTTAACTGCTGCCTCAGCATATTTGGCAGCCATTTCCCGCGATCGCTGAATTCCTTGACTCTCCCTGACCAGTGCCAAGGCTTGTTCTTTATCCTCCGGCTGGGCAAACTCTCGCTCTATGAGCACCTCTAGGTAGGGTTTTTCTTCGAGGGCGAATAAAACTGGTGCTGTGAGGTTTCCACTTACTAAATCTGACCCTGCGGGCTTACCTAACACATCTGTGGAAGCAGTGAAGTCCAGGATATCATCTACAATTTGAAACGCCAACCCCAAATTACGTCCATAGTGATATAAATTTTCGGCTACCTGGTCTGTAACACCACTTAGGCATCCCGCTGCTTTAGAACTGTTAGCCATCAGTGAAGCTGTCTTGTTATAAGTCTTTGCCAAGTAGCCTTCTATAGTTGTCGTGGTGTCAAATCGACTCAGTCCTTGTTGGATTTCTCCCTCTGCCATATCTTTAATCACTTCAGAGAGCAGCTTAACTACCTCTAAGTTATCCAGATTAGCCAGATACCAAGCCGATTGACCAAACAGAAAGTCACCAGCGAGCACAGCGATTCGGTTATTGAACAAGCTATTAACAGTGGGCACCGTGCGGCGTACCTCTGACTCGTCTATTACGTCATCATGCACCAGAGAAGCCGTGTGAATCATCTCAGTAATTTCTGCTAGACGGCGATGACGTTGGGTAATCTTGGAGTTGGTTATCGTTGCCCGTGAGACCAACAATACAATGGCTGGTCGTAACCGCTTTCCCCCAGCTCCGAATAAGTGTTCAGCTGCAGCGTATAAGATTGGATGACTGGCACCAATCAGGTTTTTTAAGTTTTCACTCAATTGATACAGATCTGCTTCTACGGAAGCAAAAAGGGAGGTCACTGAGGTCATGTGATCAGCCGACTCAGAAGTTAGTTACGAAAGTTTACATATTTCTTTCTTAATTCTAAGCTAACCGTCCCCAATAGGAAAATTTTGTTGAGTTTATGGCATAACTGGAATGAAATCTGAGTAATTGTATAGACTTGTTAAGTCTGTACCGATCTCGGTATGGCTACCCAGGATTTTTGTGCTATCCTGAGAATTGAGGGTTTAAAAGATTTAACATACTGAATTCCAAATGTGGTAAGGGGAGAGTTAAATTCGGTGATCCCACCATAGCAAAGATGTTGGCTTAGGCAAGACAAGCCTCTCTATCCCGTTTATACCTCAGTATCTCTACTGAGTAAACTTGTAAAGCAGACATAACCACCAAGAGTTGCCTAATCGGGAGCCTAAGTCGAGATAATTCTCACCTTAAGATCAGGAGTTAGCTAGGCGAGGGTGGTTAGGGTCATTTGCAGTGAATACCTGTATCCAATACGTTATTATCCGCAACCATATCCTAGAGCCATTAGAAATGTAAGGTTTTAGGATTGCTTTGCAGCAGATTTCTATAGAACTTTGCATCTACCTGTCTCTTGTTCACTCTTATGTTATACATTGATATGTCGTTAATGATCCCCCTGCTAGCTACTGGCTACTTAATCACAATCTATGTGCTGTTAACACTAGCCCAGCGTGTTCAACGTTCTCCAAGGTACTTTACTAATCCCATTAAAAACGCCTTGGCTACTCGTGTGCCAACTGAGTCAGCATCCGAGGTCAATACGGTTAAGGGATGGTCTCAAAGGTCTCAAAGTTAATATCCTCCAGCATAACCTGTAGCCTATTCATCTGCGATCTTTCAACTTCCCATGGGTCAGCTTGGGTAGTAAGAGTCTTGAAACATGGCGCTTATGCTACCAGATTGTCTAAACAGATTCTGAGCTTACCCAAAAACAGATAAAGGCAAATAGTTATGACCACTTTCTGTGTTTATCTGTTTGGCTATGAGATTTTGACAGGTCATGGTCTACTTGCTGAGTCAAGTATATCTTAGCGATAGTCCAATATACAAGGTTGCCATCATCAGGGCTGACAGAGCCTTGGGGGTAAAGTCTAACTTTACCCCCAAGGCTAATGGCCTAAAGGAGAATTTATTCTTGGGCTACACAAACTAATCCCACAAGTTTTTTTTTATAGCCTCTGTGCTTGGCTACGGCCATTATAAGATCACCACGCAGACTTTGTTTATCAAGTTGGATCTTGCCCTAGAATGGCTTCTGTGGGGGGGCGCAACGGTAAACGAAATAGCCCTGGTGGTGGCACAAAGGAAGAGGAGAAACTCTCCCTTTTTCCCCATGCCACTAGCACAAGCATTAGTCGTAGGCGTTCCATGACCATGGAAATGTTTACCCTAGTTCAGTTAGGTAGAATTAGGGGTTGTATTGGTTTAATTATCCCAACAAGGCTTTGGCTTTAGCGACTACATTTTCAACCGTGTAACCAAACTTTGCCATAGCGACGCCACCGGGAGCAGAAACACCAAAGCGATCAATGCTAATCATATCCCCCTCGGTACCCAAGTAACGGCACCAACCAAAACTGACACCAGCTTCGACCCCGAGGCGCTTGGTCACTGCTTTGGGCAAGACGGATTCCCGATAGGCTTCATCCTGGGCGTCAAAAAGTTCCCAGCTTGGCATGGAGACAACACGGACTTTCTTCCCTTCCTCCCGCAACTGCTCAGCCCCTTCGACACACAGTGACACTTCGCTACCAGTACCAATCAGGATAATGTCAGGAGTTCCATCGCTGTCAGAGAGGACGTAAGCCCCTTTGGTCGCGGCTTCAATGGAACTACCAGCTAGGTTAGGTAGACCTTGTCGGGTAAAGGCGATGAGAGTTGGAGCATTACGACGCTCAATAGCTACCTTATAAGCCCCAGAGGTTTCGTTGCCATCAGCAGGTCGAAGGACTACCAGGTTTGGTATAGCCCTTAGGGAAGCAATGGTTTCCACAGGTTGGTGTGTCGGACCATCTTCACCTAAGGCTACCGAGTCGTGGGTCATTACCCAAATTACACCAGCTTCTGATAGAGCCGACAGGCGAATTGCTGCCCGCATATAGTCGGTGAAAATCAGGAAGGTGGCTCCATAGGGAATCAAACCAGAGTTGTGAAGGGCAATGCCATTGCAAATCGCTCCCATACCATGTTCCCGGACGCCAAAGCGCAGGTTCCGGTTTTCATATTGCCCTTTCTGGAAATCCCCGGATATCTTCAATAACGTGAGATTGGAGGGAGCGAGGTCAGCGGAACCACCAATCAATTGAGGCAGTACGGGAGCGAGTGCATTGAGAGTGGCTTGAGAATGTTTACGGGTTGCTACTCCCTTGTCTTCCGGCGTGTAGGTGGGCAGGGCTTTTTCCCATCCTTCCGGGAGTTTGCCACTGGTAATTTGCTCAAATTCTGCTGCTTGTTCAGGATACTTGGCTTTGTAATCAGCTAGGGTTTGATTCCAGGCAGCTTCCGCTTCACTACCCCGTTCCACTGCTTTCCGGAAATGCTTGAGAGCATCATCTGGCACTACAAAGGGTTCATATTCCCATCCCAGGTGTTGGCGAGTGGCCTCCACTTCATCCCCACCTAAAGCTGCACCATGGACAGCATGTGAATTGGCTTTGTTAGGAGAACCATAGCCAATGGTGGTGGTTACCTTAATCAAAGACGGCTTATCTGTTACGGCTTTCGCTGCTGCTATGGCATCATTGATAGCTTCGAGGTTAGTGTTACCACTTTCTACATGTAGGACGTGCCAGCCATAGGCTTCAAAGCGTTTACCCACATCTTCAGTAAAGGCTAAGTCCGTAGAGCCGTCGATGGAAATATGGTTGTCATCGTAGAGAGCGATGAGTTTGCCAAGTCCTAGGTGACCCGCTAAAGAACAGGCTTCACCAGACACCCCTTCCATGTTGCAACCATCACCAAGGATAACGTAGGTGTAATGATCGACAATCGTAGCATCCGGCTTGTTGAACCTAGCAGCTAAGTGAGCTTCTGCCATTGCCAAACCCACACCATTGGCAATTCCCTGTCCCAATGGACCAGTAGTGACTTCAACCCCATCGGTTTCAAAGTTTTCTGGGTGTCCAGGGGTGACCGATTCCCACTGGCGGAACTGCTGAAGATCGTCTATGGTTACACCATCATAGCCAGTTAGGTAAAGTAAGGCGTATTGCAACATACAGCCATGACCAGCCGACAAGATGAAGCGATCGCGGTTGAACCAATTGGAATTTTTGGGGTTATACCGCATAAAACGGTCCCAAAGCACGAATGCCATAGGAGCCGCCCCCATGGGCAGCCCAGGATGACCAGACTTGGCCTTTTCTACAGCATCAATCGCCAAGAAGCGGATGGAATTGATGCAAAGTTCTTCGAGAGACTGGGTTGCAACGGCCATAATTTCTGTTTAATGGATATGTGTGTACTATGGTCTAACAAGAATTTGTCTGAGTTCAAACAAGGGTGGCTCTCGGTTGACCCAAAGGTACTTTCTCATAATCCCATTACCGGGATCAATCAGCAAGAGATAGGGATTGGCTCAGAATGAAGGATGTTCGCCGGATAGAGTCCGAAGGTAGGGTAGGATGAAGCATCAAGGATGAAAACAATCCGTAAAGCGTGGGGATATGGGTTACTCAGTAAGTATCATTAACTAGTAGTTGTAACTACTAGTTTTTTCCTTGAGCTACCTTCACCCAATGCCTACCCTAATATAAAGGCTACCCTTTCGGTTCTCCTACGGAGTAAGCCGTTAACTCTTCAAACTTTATTCCCACTTTACTGGTATTTTTTGAAGGCTAGGGTAACATTATGACCGCCGAACCCGAAGGAATTGGATAGCACTACTTCTACCATCTGCTGGCGACTATAATTGGGTACGTAATCCAAATCGCATTCAGGGTCTGGGTTGTTCAAATTTATCGTTGGTGGAATCTGGTCATGGGCAATTGCCATCACTGAAGCCACTGCTTCAATGCCACCAGACCCTCCCAACAAATGACCTGTCATGGATTTGGTGGAGCTAATTGCTACTTTATAGGCATGGTCTCCTAAAGCTTTTTTAATCGCTGCTGTTTCAGTTTTATCATTGGCAACTGTACTAGTCCCGTGGGCATTGATGTAGCTAACCTGTTCAGCTGTCAAACCAGCATCCTTCATCGTCAGTGCTATAGCCCTGGCTGCTCCTTCGCCACCTGGTACAGGGGATGTGATGTGATGGGCATCACAGGTCATGGCATAGCCAACGATTTCGGCATAAATTTTTGCTCCACGACTGAGGGCGTGTTCTAGTTCCTCTAGGAGGAGAATCCCAGAACCTTCTCCCATCACGAAGCCATCACGAGCGATATCAAAAGGACAGCAAGCTGACTCAGGCGTATCATTATGAGTAGTAGATAAAGCTCGTGCTGATGCAAAACCCGCCATTGATAGGGGGGTCACAGGCGCTTCAGTCCCGCCACAAATCATGGCTTGGGCATAGCCTCGCTGGATTAAGCGAAACGCATCACCTACGGCATTAGACCCTGCAGCACAAGCAGTAACTGGGCAACTATTGGGTCCCTTCGCTCCCGTATGAATTCCTGTCTGACCGGCTGCCATGTTAGCAATCATCATTGGGATCATAAATGGACTACAGCGGTCAGGTCCACGTCTAAGAAGAACTGTTTGCTGCTCTTCCAGTACCTTGAGACCACCGATGCCAGTGCCAATCATTACACCGACCTGTTCTGCGTTCAGGTCATTGATCTCAAACTGGGCATCAGCTAATGCTTGCTTACTGGCAGAAACCGCAAATTGAGCAAAGCGATCCATACGCTTTGCTTGCTTACCCTTCATGTAGTCATGGGGATCAAAGCCCTTCACCTCGCCAGCAATACGACAAGCGTGCTTGGAGGCATCAAATAAGGAAATTAAACCAATACCATTGCGTCCGTTTAACAACCCTTCCCAGTACTCAGTCACCGTGTTGCCTATCGGCGTAATTGCACCGAGACCTGTAACAACGACCCGTTTTTTCTCAAAGTTTGTCATCATGCCATTAAAACTAGGCTTATCGACCGTGAACGCAGAACTTGCGGTAATAAATCAGGCTGATCAAGCTGGAGTTTCTGCTCCAGCTCCTACTTTTTCCTCAATGTAATCCACAGCCTTTTGAACAGTGTCGATCTTTTCAGCCGCTTCATCAGGGATTTCGATATTGAAAGCTTCTTCTAAGGCCATCACCAATTCAACTGTGTCTAAGGAGTCAGCGCCCAGATCGTTGGCAAAGCTGGCTTCTGGCTTAACCTCCTCCCCATCAACGTCCAACTGTTCTGAAACGATATCCTTAACTTTATCGAAAATTTCGCTCATATAAATATTCCTCAGCCTTTTTAGCTAGAACCTCTCAAGCAGTACTTACTGATTTTAGGGGTTTTATGATCTTATCCGAAAGAGGTCTGATCTTGTAGATAGGTAATAATGCTTGTTTGGCATGACACCACTTCCCTTAATCATCAAAGGCTTTGGTGCCTTTGTTCCCCGTCTCATCGTATATCAATCTCCTCAACACTCAAGAACTGCTTAGTTGGAACCACAATTCCATAGCTGACCTAGAGACATCCTTAGGAATTGTACACCAAACCTCGCCAAACTGCTCCTTTGACCTCAGATGACCGTTGCCTTCCGAGAGTGGGCCCAGCCAAACCTTAGAGCTTTAGAGCTTCATGGGCATAATTTCAACATCGTCCTTTGGAATTTGAATTTCCGGCATCCGAGCTCACCCTGTTAATTCAGGATGGTCGGTATTATAAAGTTTCAGCTGTTTTTTATTTTTGTCAAGCTAATGAAACAAAATTTTATAAAAAAAACGAGTAGGGGGAAGCTGACTTCTCAAGCTTTCCTTAAACAGAGCGGTAGACTCTTTGCCTATCGGGTATCTTAGTAACCTTGAAAGAGTCAAAAAGCCTAATGCTTATGGGTTTTACGGAGTTGCGATCGCCCATGATCGCCCATCGTAAATCCATTAATTCGAGCTTAGTATCAGTATGAATACTGAATACAGTACTTCTACCAATCTTAATACAGTACTTTTACCAATTCTTAGATTATACCAATTCTTAGGTTATACCAATTCTTAGTGCTAACAAGGGTACACATTTATTTTATCTGATGAACATCTGCATCTATAAGTCCTACTTTGAAGAATTGGTATTAGTTGATGGGCTAACTAACCAATCCCTACTAAAAGAGCAGCAGTAAAAAAATTTTTTTTTTATCAAGAGGAGCTTTTCAAAATACACGACTTCGGTAAAATTCCTCGTAATATGAGTTTTGGAATGAGTTAGCTCAGTTAGCTTAATTCTGTATTTACACGGTTGTCGTGCTATGGAACGTTGATGCTAAAAGTGATATAATTACTTTACAACGAAGCTCTCATGAATTCAAGTATCAGTTTTTTGTTATTCAGCTGGTTTTTATTAGCTATTTATGATTTTAAACCCAAAAACCAGACTCTCAAAGATCGCAATCAAATCCAAAATTTATTAATCTATTGGTTTTTTTTTATTTTAAATAACTATGAAGCCATTGAACAAGATCTAAATTTTGCTAATGATAAAATTAAGTGGCTGGAATATGAACTCAAAGAAAGTCATCAGCAAATTATTGGGATAATCAATAAGTTTATTGTAGTTAATAACTCCTTAAGGAGCTTGCATAAGAAAAATGTCTCACTGCAAGAGAGGGTTGAACGGCTGGAGCTGGAAAAGCAGGCTTTTCTTGAAGAGCTTGATGGGGGAGTAGAAACTTTAAATTGGGATTATCAAGCCTGGGAGTTGATGGTACAGAAAACCAAAGGAATAATTGTGGAGCTAAACCAAGTCAAGACGGAAGTTAAATCACTCCTCAGACAAAACAAACAATTGGCATGGGATAAAGCATGCTTAGAAAGGCAACTTGAGTTGGAGAGGGCTGAAAATCAATGTCTGGCTATAGAAAAACAACAACTAAATCATCAAAAAAACATTTTGGCAGGTAAACTGAAACAGAAGCATATTGAAACTCAATCCCTACTCACTGAAATCGAAGCACTAAAGATGTAAAAACCAAGATGTGTTGATGATAAATTTTGATCAGTCTACAAGCTTAAAGCAGAACAGTTACGGTCATGAGTAATATCGTGTCCGGTTGACTACTTATAATTCTGGGGTTTTCGTTAATTGAAAATTGAAAATTAACAATTAACAATTAACAATTAACAATTAACAATTTTAAATTCATGGGCATAGGCTCAACCATTTTATAAGTGATTAACCGGACTTGATCTTACCAATTAATAATTCCAACTTATTGACTCTACCCGGTTAAATTAGTAGCCAAATAGTACCACAAAATATTTTATAGTTAAGTGATGCTTGAGCATACAAAGAAAACCAGGCAATAGCCAAGACAAAATACACAATGGTGATGGGTATAATTTATTCAAGTCATTAGTAACCCGTCACTGGGACTAGCCCCAAGGGTACCAGAATAAACTAAACCCCGCTGTGTATCCAGAGTCAAAATGGCTCCATCCCGAATCAATTGGGTCGCATTCTTCACCCCCACAATGACTGGCACACCTAACCGTAAGCCAATCACTGCTGCATGGCTAGTTATACTATCTTCCTCAGTGATAATTCCTGCTGCCTTGCGAATAACTTCTACAAATTTGGCATTGGTTGAAGGAGCGACTAGGATTTCTCCGTGGTTGAAGTTAGGTAAATCACCATCAGTGCCAGCCACCCGAGCAACACCACTTACTGATCCCTGACCAATACCAACTCCCTGACCCAAAACTGCTTTGACTACTTCTACTTTAATTAAGTCTGTTGACCCAGCCACACCTTGGATTGTCCCTGCGGTCATGACGACCAAATCTCTTTCTGTTAGAAGCTGTTTTTCCTGAGCCACACTCATTGCGGCTTGGAAGGTCTGACCAGTTGAGGGTAAATCCAGGACTAACAAAGGTCTGACCCCCCAAACTAGCTGGAGTTGTCGAGCCACATCTACATGGGGTGTTACTGCTAATATGGGAGTCTGGGGTCGGAATTTAGAAACATTCCGTGCTGTAGCACCGGTTTTGGTCAGAGTCATGATGGCTGCTGCATCTAACTGCTCCGCAATGTGACCAACTGCCTGGGATATAGCATTGGGAATGGAACGGCTGGTGTCACGAGCATTACCGATAATCTGTTCTTGCTCAATGCGCACCGCAACTGTGCCCATGGTCTTTACGGCTTCGACTGGGTATTTACCAACAGCAGTTTCGTTAGAGAGCATGACTGCATCAGTGCCATCAAGGATAGCATTAGCTACATCAGAAACTTCTGCACGAGTTGGTCGGGGTGAGTGAACCATACTGTCCAACATTTGAGTGGCAGTGATGACTGGGATTCCCCGTCGATTGGCTGAGGCAATCAGTCGCTTTTGTAAGATTGGTACATCCTCTGCTGGCAGTTCTACCCCTAAGTCACCCCGAGCAACCATCACCCCATCGCACAGGGAGATAATTGCCTCCATTTGCTCAATGGCTTCATGCTTTTCAATTTTGGCAACGACGGGTACCTGCTTGCCAGCACTGTTAATCAGTTCTTTGATTTCTAATATGTCCTGAGGATTCCGAACAAAGGAGAGTGCTACCCAATCTACACCTTGATCCAAACCAAACATTAAATCTCGTCGGTCTTTATCGGTTAGAGCTTTGATGGATAGGTAGACACCAGGGAAGTTAACTCCCTTGTTATTTGAGAGGGGTCCACCGACGGTAACGGTACAGTGCAAGGCTCGTTGCTCTCGGTCTACCTCATCTACCCGCATCTCAACTTTGCCATCATCTAATAGGATGGTGGCTCCCGCAGGCACTTCGTCCGCTAGGGGTTCGTAGGTAACTGAACTGATTTCCTGTTTACCAACCATGGATTTGCTGGTTAAGGTGAAGCGATCGCCATTGTTGACAACAATGGAACCGTTTTCAAACCGCCCCAAGCGAATTTTCGGTCCTTGCAAGTCTTGCAGGATCGCCACAGGCTGATTAAGTTCAAAGGCCGTCTGGCGAATCAGGCGAATATTGCGCTGATGGTCTTCGTGGGTGCCATGGGAAAAATTAAGTCGTAAAGTGGTGGCACCAGCTTGAATTAGTGCCTTGAGAACATCTGGGCTATTGCTCGCAGGGCCAATTGTGGCGACAATCTTTGTCCGACGTAGGGAATTTGGCGATTGCATAAACGTGAAAGGGATTAGGTTGGTTTCCCGAACAACACCTTAGCATGGCACATTACTGTTTGTTGTCTGATATTAAGTTTTCCTAAATATCTTTACAAAGACTTGTTATGAGTCATTAGTTATTAGTACCAAGCCAGGTTTAACAAGATTCGGTAAACATTCCCCAATCTACACTAAGTCCGGTTAGTAGGGGATGAATTTCCAGGCAAAAAATTTTTGTCGTAATCGAGTCGTAATAAATAAGATATTCTTAAAAGAATTAGACTTAAGCAAAGTCAAACAGTTCACGAAAACCAAGGGTGGATTAAGGCCATAGGAAACGAGACAGGAAGCACTGATTAAACCCTTTGAGTTAGTCGAGGGTGGTTCACAGGTTACTATTCCGGTATTGGATCCGGTAAATGCGGTTGTTGGCTTCTTCTGTGACGAGCAGACTGCCATCTTTTAGCACCAGCAACCCAACTGGACGTCCCCAGGTGGTTGGTCCTGAGGAATCGATTAGAAAACCAGTCAGAAAATCTTCATAGTAGCCTAATGGTCGTCTATCAGTTTTGAAGGGAACAAACACAACCTTGTAACCGGTGCCTCGGTTACGATTCCAAGAACCACGAAACGCTACAAAGGCACCGTTACGATACTTTTCTGGAAAGGTCTGTCCATCATAAAATTGTAATCCTAGTGCTGCTGAGTGTGATTGGAACAAGACATCGGGAGTTCGGGTTTGGGCAACCAGTTCAGGTTTGATGCTTTGACCATTGCGGGTTTGACGGGGATCGATCAGATGGGGGGCTAAATAGGCATAGGGCCAACCATAGAATTCCCCTTGGCGAATGCGCGTGAAGTAATCAGGAACTAGGTCATCTCCGATCAGATCTCGTTCATTGACGGTAGTGTAAAGTTCACCAGTAATTGGGTGAAAGTCTAGGCCGACAGGATTACGTAAACCATAGGCAAAGGTCTGTTGGTTTGACCCGTCGAGGTTCATCACCTGTACCGATGCTCGGGGTAAGGGTTCCCTATCGACATTAGACCGTGAACCAATAGAGACGTAGATTTTGTTGAGGTTGGGAGACACTACCACATTGCGGGTCCAATGCTGGTTGTAGCCACCGCCAGGGAGGTCAGCAATTTTTTGACCTTTGCTAGTGAGTTGGTCTTGACCTTTAGTGTAGGGAAACCGGAGTACAGCATTAGTATTGCCCAAGAAGAAGTATTGATCAGCAAAGGCCATGCCAAAGGGAATATTTAACCCATTACTGGCATTAGCAAAGGTTTTTTTGACATCAGCAACTCCATCACCATTGCTGTCGCGCAATAAACGAATACGATTTGCCCGAGTTTCTGTGACCAAGATATCGCCAGTGGGAGTAAGTGCTAGCCAGCGGGGACGGTCTAACCCATCAGCAAATACATTCACTTGGAAACCCGCTGGTACTTTTAGGCTTGGGTTGGATGGCACTGCTACCACTTTTGGAGGTCGAGAGGCGCTAGTAGTAGCAAAGGGTTGGGGTAAATCATTCAGGGTAATTTTAATCGGTTGGGGTGTCAGGGGTTTGGTATCGATTAGGGTTTTTGTGGATAAAGCATTTGTTTGTGTAGGTGCCTGAGCAATTTGGGGAGATTGCTCAGAGGAGGACTTTTGTACAATCGGTGCGACAGGTGCTTGAGTTGAGGTGCTAGTTGAACCACAGGCTACTACCGTAGTCATCAGCAGTTGCAGGATCAGGAAACGTGGGCAGTTCATGATCAGGAGCAAAGGGTGATATTTGGATTGATCTTAACTGACCAAGTAGCAATCAAAGGTATTAGTTGATTGCGGTTGCAAGTTAGTAGGTTGCAGGTTGAAGGTTAGTAGGTTGCAGGTTGTTCGCGTAGCGAACAACCTACCCTAAACCGAACGCCACAGGCGAACAA
>NZ_CEYLVT010000008.1:17189-52727 GCF_982860115.1 Moorena sp. | reverse complement strand
CCAGTTAACCTTCAACCAGTTAACCTTCAACCAGTTAACCTTCAACCAGTTAACCTTCAACCAGTTAACCCTCAACCAGTTAACCCTCAACCCTATCTCCCCATAGCCTCCAGTTATCCCTACTTCAGGCAAAGCGTATAATCATGTACCATATTTTTGTAAAAAACATATAAATAAATATTGCAAATTTTCCCAAAATAGGTTAACTTATATTACAGAAGCTAACAAAGAGCTAGGAGATCTATAACAATGACTCAAGAGCAAGAATCTAAGTTCGGTTTCACTAACTTTGCTGAAACTTGGAATGGCCGTTTGGCAATGCTTGGTTTCGCCATTGGCTTGGCTACCGAGTTGCTGACTGGTAACGGCATTCTGCAACAACTAGGTCTGATGTAATCGGCCATAAGCACTTGGGCGCACGGTGTGCGCCCCTAGAGTTGATTTGTGTTCTACTCAATATTGGAAGCAATATCGCAAGCGCTATACCTACATTTCTGACAAAGATTGCGATCGCAGTCGCTGAAAGCTTTACAAAATCTAGGGTTTATCCCGATTGAAGCTCAGCAAGAAAAACGACAGTGTGTTATTCGTCAGCGATCGCTTAACCGTTCCTAATAAAATATCTCTCCCCGTTGGAGCAAGATCAAAAGTAAGTTTTCAAAAATCTATATTGGTGAATTGTAACTAATAACAATCAAGCCCTTGGAGCTGACTAAAAATTTTCCTATCTACTTAGTTGTTAATTGCTCAACAATACCCATCACTGCACTGCGGGTTAGTTTAGATTGTCCGAGGGCTAAAACATCAAGGGTGGCATGAGCTAAAGCCAGGGGAATTTGGCAAAAATCTCTGGCTGGACTATTCTTCACTAGAGCATTGGTGTAAGCATCAGCTAAAGAGAGATTTCTCCGAGCATATTTGTGTAGCTCTTCTTCGCCCCAGCCGTTGGGAAAAAAATCCACTTGCCTTGTCAAATCTTCAGAGCGGTTACGTAGAATGTTGACTGCTTGTAAACCCCGACCAAAAGCAACTGCATAACTACGGTTAGTTTGGGTACCATCATACCAAGCCCATAAATCAGAAAGTAACAATCCTACAGAGCCAGCAACGCTATAAGTATAAGCGTCCAAATCCATTTCTGTATTAATTTCCCAACCGCATTCAGCCCAAGCTGCCATTCTATCTGCCATAGCTGCGCTAGCTTCCCAAATGCGAGGTGCAATGGTTTCCGGTGCTAGCATTGCCCATTCACCAATCCGAATGCTTACTTCTGGAAGTGGCTGTTCGTGGTTACTTAAGGCTAAAGATAATTCCGAGGCACTGAATCCATTACCGATACCTTGTAGACCGAAACTAATTTGTCGCAACAGTGAAGCCTTGGTAGAGTTATCAAGCTCAAAATCATCTTCAATTTCGTCAATTGCACGCATACATAAGTATGCAGAAGCAACAGATTCTTGTAACCCTCCTGGTAAACAACTAATTGGAATATAGAAAGTTCGACTAGTTTCTTTGAGAATTCCTAAGGCATCTTTACACAGTTGCATGACTTTACCATTCTCATCGTCGCTTTATATGATATTAATAAATTTTAAACGATAAATACTCATAAATATTGAATTTATATGTATTTGTTGTCAAGAGGACTTACGAAGTTTAGTTGGTTTCGCCCCCCTAACCCCACCCTGACAAGGGTAGGTTTTTAAACATAGGGGCGAGACTGAAATGACTAACAATTCGTGATTCGGAGCAAATTTAGTGTTCGATAAATTTGCTCCGAATCACGACTATTTCTTTTGGATAATGTGAATAACTAATGCAAAAAGTGGCGCATACCGGTGAGCACCATGACTAATCCCAGTTCATCTGCTGCCTGAATGGAGTCTTGATCTCGTAAACTACCACCCGGTTGCACAATTGCCTCAATCCCTGCTTTAGCAGCTGTCCGCACTGAGTCATCGAAGGGGAAGAATCCATCACTAGCAAGGATAGCATTTTTGCTATTTTCCCCAGCCTGTTCTAATGCTATATTGACTGCACCTACCCGATTCATTTGACCCGCACCCACACCTAAGGTTGTGCGATCGCGTGTCACGACAATGGCATTCGATTTAACATGCTTACACACCTTCCAAGCAAATAATAATTCTGCCATTTGGTCAGGAGTAGGTTGCTTTTGGGTCACCACTTGCCAATTCTCAGGATTATCCATGGCATCATCCGCAGCTTGTAGCAGAAACCCCCCTGCAATAGCTTTCACGGTTTGTTTTGCTCCCGCCTGTAAGTCTGATAATAGCAACACCCTTAGCTTCGATTTAGCACTGAGAATTTCTTGAGCTTCTGGTTCACACTCTGGTGCCACTACACATTCTAAGAACGTTTTCTTTAACGCAACAGCTGTAGCAGCATCAATGGGTTTATTTAATGCCACAATTCCACCAAAGGCAGAAATAGAGTCAGCATTGAATGCTTTTTGATAGGCTTCGCAGAGGGTTTCTGCCAAGGCTACCCCACAAGGATTGGTGTGCTTGAGAATTGCTGCGGCTGGAGTGTCAGTAAATTCATTTATGATCCGCCGTGCAGCTTCTAAATCCACCAGGTTGTTGTAACTGAGTTCCTTACCCTGAAGTTTAGTGGCTGCAGCCCAACCTGTGGGAACTGTTCCGGATTGATACCACGATGCCGGTTGATGGGGATTCTCGCCATAGCGTAGAGATTGGCGCTGTTGTCCAGATAAGGTAAATCGTTTTGGTAGGGACACTGGATCTTCGTACCCGATCAGGTAGGATGCGATCGCATGGTCATAAGCAGCGGTATGACCAAAAACCTCTATAGCGCAAGCCTGACGGAATTCGATTGATGGTTGATTTCCATTCTGGCGCAACTCCTCTAAGTAATCCTGATACTGACTAGGATTACACAGCACTGTCAGGTGAGCATAGTTTTTCGCAGCTGCTCTCAGCAGTGTTGGACCACCGATATCGATAGTTTCAATTGCTGTTGCTAAACTCACGTCCGGTTTAGCAACAGTCTGTTCAAATGGATAGAGATTCACCACCACCAAATCAATGGGACGAATCTGGTTTGTCTCCATTTCTGCCACATCTTCGGGCAAATCTCGCCTTCCCAAAATTCCGCCATGAATTCGTGGATGTAGGGTTTTAACCCTGCCACCTAAAATTTCTGGAAAGCCAGTGTAATCAGACACTTTCGTTACCGGCAAACCTTCTGATTGCAAGGCTTTAGCCGTTCCGCCACTGCTGATTAAATCAAATTTAAATTCTTCTACTAGCTGACGGGCAAAGTCGATTAGTCCAGTTTTGTCAGATACACTCAGCAGTGCCAGATTTGCCATTTCAAACAATTTTACAAAAGGTCAACCGAATTCTGAATAATTATCAATTCAGAATGCAGAATTATTCAATCTTACTTCTCGATTATCGATTCTGCACTCTGAATTTTTTTTGTCAAATTATCAAAAGGTTTTTTAGGGTAAATTTAAATAATCCATTGAACTAAGGTAGGAGCTTTAAATTAATTAGCTTACCTACCAATTCCAAAGGAATTATTTATTTTTTTACCCATTCTTGCTAATTACAACGGATGGAAAAGTAGATCCGGGAAAAAGCGGTTAAATTCAATCAAAATTCCAGCCGTAATGGTCATCCAAACAGCCAATAATACTGGTGCTAGGGACAAATACTTAACTAAATCCTGCATGGAACATTCTCCTAAAATCGGTAACTATTTTAAGACATTTTGGCATATCAATATCATGCCCTGTCTATAAAAGCGCGAAAATTTGATTAGCGAGAACGACAGTAGTTTTTAGCTAACTTTTCAGTGCTAAAAGCGTTCCCGCGAGGGAGTCTAAGTATGATGATGGCTAGCGTGGTGAGACAGGAATCTCATCATCTTTAGCAAACATTTCACCAGTGGTGATTTCTTTGAATGCTAATAAAGGCCATGAGGCAGACAATAGCATCTTACTAAATGCCAAGGGGACTTCAATGATGATTTCTTTGTCTTCTGGGTTCTTACCCTTTTGAATCGCTTGTAGATAGCTGCGACCTGCCCAGCCAATCCAGCCAGTGATATAGAGGAAGAGTAAGCTAGGAATGAGGAAGTCACCCATATGGGAGAAACGACCATCCACAATCAAGCGGGGATATCCCTCATCACCACAAAGTGCTTGAGAATACCGCTCAAATCGCTTCGCACCGGAATTGGGGTCAGCTGTAGTATTTACGAACTCAGCCTTCCGGGCTTGAAATGCAGCAGACTCACTACAAGGGGTGAGATGATCCAAAGAAGCAGAGGCTGGGCTGATGGCGCAAAACCACACAGAGACGGCAAAAATTAAAGCTAACAATCGTCGCATAGAAAAGTGTCTCCTTTTGTTAAGAAACAAAAAGTTTTTTGTACAAACCAAAAGATCAAATTATTTGTACACTCAGGCAATCTTACTCTGAGCCGTGTATCTAGTAAAGTTTAATTAACTAAAAGTAGTGTTTCAATAAAGGTCATTGGTGAATGGCTTGTATTTTAGCAATAGAAACCAGTTGTGATGAAACAGCTGTGGCGATTGTTAAAAATCGTAAATGTTGTAGCAATATCGTTACTTCCCAAATTCCTATGCATCGGCAGTATGGCGGTGTGGTGCCAGAGGTAGCATCCCGTAGCCATCTAGAAACCATAAATAATGCGATCGCGCAAGCCCTAGAAGCAGCTCAACTGGACTGGGGCGCAATTGATGGAATTGCTGCTACCTGCGCTCCCGGCTTAGTGGGCTCTCTACTAGTGGGGGTCACAGCTGCCAAAACCCTGGCCATGGTTCACCACAAGCCGTTTCTGGGTGTCCATCATCTAGAAGGTCATATTTACGCCACCTATCTCAGTGAGCCAGAACTAGAACCACCATTTTTGAGTCTGTTGGTGTCTGGGGGTCACACTAGCTTAATTTATGTCAAAACCTGTGGTAGCTATGAAATACTGGGGGCAACCCGTGACGATGCTGCGGGTGAAGCCTTTGATAAGGTAGCACGATTATTAAAGTTAGGCTATCCCGGAGGACCAGCTATAGATAAGTTAGCACGAGAGGGCAACCCTAAAGCCTTTCCCTTGCCAGAGGGTAAGATTTCCCTTGCTAGTGGTGGTTATCATCCCTATGACTCCAGTTTTAGCGGTTTGAAGACAGCGGTGCTACGGCTGGTGCAAAAACTGGAACAGGAACACTCAGAAATTCCAGTGACCGACATTGCTGCCAGCTTTCAGGAAACCGTAGTGCGATCGCTTACCAAGCGTACCATTGCTTGTGCTCTCGACTATGGTCTCGACACGATTACCGTTGGGGGTGGGGTAGCTGCCAATAGTGGATTGAGACAACAGTTACAAGCTAAAGCAACTGAGTATAATTTGCGAGTTATTTTTCCTCCCCTGAAGTTTTGTACCGATAATGCCGCCATGATTGGCTGTGCCGCAACTGACCATTTAAATCAAGGACATACTTCCCCTTTGACTTTGGGAGTGCGATCGCGAATGCCTATCACTAAGGTGATGGAACTTTATTCAGAGGTTCAACCGGTTGAAGGTTTAAGAGGTTGAAGGTTTAAGGTTTAAGAGGTTGAAGGTTGAAGAGGTTGAAGGTTTAAGGTTTAAGGTTTAAGGTTGAACGCGATTGCGTGGCCTTTTGGCCAAGGTTTAAGAGCTTGAACGCGATTGCGTGGCCTTTTGGCCAAGGTTTAATAACCGGCTAACCTTTAACCGGCTAACCTGTAACCAGCTAACCTGTAACCAGCTAACCTTTATAGTTAGTCCAAAAGCACAATCGGGATGACAGGATTTGAACCTGCGACCCCTTCGTCCCGAACGAAGTGCGCTACCAAACTGCGCTACATCCCGATAAAGCCATAATTTAAGATTTAGTCTATTTTATCATGGCTTAGGGGCAATCGGCTCCTACCTTGCTAGGATCAAGATTAAAGTAACGTAACTTAAATTTTTATATATATATAGTTGGAGTATAACCAAGAGTGGTAGTTAAACCAGAATGGTTGCGAGTCAAAGCGCCCCAATGGCAGCGTGTCGGCAATATTAAAGAAACCTTAAGAGATTTAGATCTCAATACTGTCTGTGAAGAAGCCTCTTGTCCCAATATCGGAGAGTGCTTCAATGCTGGTACTGCCACCTTTTTAATTATGGGACCAGCTTGCACCCGTGCTTGTCCCTACTGCGATATTGACTTTGAGAAAAAACCCAAAGCCCTTGACTCCACTGAACCCACACGGCTAGCGGAAGCTGTGCAGCGCATGGGTCTAAATCATGTAGTTATTACCTCTGTTAACCGGGATGATTTACCCGATGGTGGAGCTTCCCAATTTGTACAGTGCATTGAAGCCATTCGCCTGGTCTCACCAGATACCACTATTGAGGTTTTAATCCCAGACTTGTGCGCGAACTGGGATGCTCTCGAAACGATTCTTCAAGCTAAACCCGAAGTCCTCAATCACAATACAGAAACAGTACCTCGACTCTATCGGAAAGTACGGCCTCAAGGGGATTATCAGCGCTCTCTGGAATTACTGTTGAGGACACGAAACTTAGCTCCATCGGTTTACAGCAAATCTGGTATAATGGTAGGTTTAGGAGAAACTGATGCCGAAGTCCGGCAAGTCATGGCAGATTTAAGGCAAGTAGACTGCGACATCTTAACTATTGGTCAGTATCTTCAACCGACTCAAAAACACCTAAAAATTTCTGAATTCATAACCCCTAAACAATTTGATACCTGGAAAGAGTATGGTGAATCCCTCGGTTTCCTACAAGTTGTTTCATCTCCCCTCACCCGTAGTTCCTATCATGCCGAGCAAGTTCGAGAATTAATGCAGCGCTATCCCCGATGAACGGTTCCATGGTTGCAAGAAAATGGAAAGTAACAACTAACAATCATAATGACCAAAATCACTATCATCGGAGCTGGTGTTTGGGGTACAGCCCTCAATAGCCTAGCCTCTAAAAACGGTGATCAGGTTTGTTTGTGGTCCCGTCGGAGTCAGGAAAAATTAGCAGATGCCATAGAATCTAGCAGTATTATCTTGTCTGCTGTTTCCATGTCGGGGGTAAATTCTGTAGCGCAACAGCTAAAGTGTTTATCAGTATCTTCTGACGTGATCTTGGTCACAGCGACTAAGGGGTTAGATTTGCAAACTACCCGTACTCCCTCTCAAATCTGGCAAGCTGAATTTCCCAACAATCCTGTAGTGGTGCTATCGGGTCCCAATCTTTCCAAAGAAATTAAACAAGAACTCCCAGCCGCTACAGTAGTAGCTAGCACAGATGTAAAAGCAACTGAGATACTACAACAGGTGTTTTCTTCCCCAAATTTCCGGGTTTACACCAATCGAGACCCCCTCGGTGTAGAACTAGGGGGTACCCTGAAAAATGTAATGGCGATCGCATCTGGAACCTGTGATGGTTTACAACTAGGAACAAATGCCAAAGCAGCTTTGCTAACCCGTGGACTTACAGAAATGATTCGTATTGGTACAGATTGGGGTGCTAAGGTAGAAACATTTTACGGTTTGTCGGGACTAGGAGATTTACTGGCAACCTGTAGTAGTAGCCTCAGTCGCAATTATCAAGTTGGTTATCAGCTCGCTCAGGGTCATAAACTTTCAGATATTCTGGCCAACTTGGAGGGAACAGCAGAAGGGGTCAACACTACAAAGGTTGTGATTGAACGAGCTAAGCTCAAAAGAATTTCAGTACCCATTACTTATCAAGTCCATCGATTGCTCCAAGGGGAGATTACCCCCCAAGCTGCTGTTGAAGCTCTCATGCTACGAGATACTAAGCCAGAATAATGGTCTGATCGGATGGTCTGATCTCAAGTGCGTTCGCGTAGCGTAGCGGCTCTGTTCGCCTAGCGTGGCCTTTGGCCTTAAGAGTATCGCAACGGTAATCAAAAATTTACGGGCACCAGATAATATCCATTGCTCCGTTACAGCGATTGCTTCCCAGCTGTAAAACTCAGATCACAAAACTGAGACAAAAATTGAGACATTAATTGAGACATTATTGAGACATTTTGGTATTGTCTATCAGGCATCGTGAAAATATAGACTCTTTAGGGACATGGCACTGCTTGAGCTGAAGTGACTGCATCAATAAATTGCAAACTTTAGTAAAGTTTTATAAAGTTTTGTAATGCCATGGCCAATCTGGCAACATAGCTAGGTGGCACTAATATTTGATAACTCTGGTAATTCGGCAATAATTTGGCAATTTTGAACTATGTATATACACTTATTCATAAGTTCGTTGTTTCTTCAAACCCATTCCAGCAAAGGATCTCCGCAAGTAGCTTGGCTATTGCTTAGTCCTGGATATTAGTCCCTGATAGCCCTAAATAAAATTTTTTCTTGAATTAGCGAGAATCTTTCTGGAATCCCCATGATGCGCACTGTAGATTAATACAGCTTTTGACCAAGGTCTCTATTTACCTATAGAGTTACTTCTAAAATAGCTCAAATCAATAGCTGAAATCAGGAAATCCCGTTCCTTTAGCCATCTATAAAGCTTTAGCCCTTACGGGCAAGGTCGGGTGGAGACATCGGGTGAACCGTTAGCTACGGATACTAATAAGGGCTACCAGGGATAACCGGTAAGTCTTGCCGGAAAAAAAATTTTAGTAGCTGTTTCTCCGGTCATCATGGGTGGGAATTCTAGTACTAAGTGTGACAAACACAATTACGTGTTGTCACTGGTTGTAATCGAGAGATCATTATGCCAGCCACTCCTTTCTATGCCGACACAGAATTAGATCACGAGACTTCTGCCTATAGCTTTGAGCTTAATGGCCCAAGGGACGATGGGGAAGGATCAGTGGATGACTTAGTTGATGTGGAGATTGAGGGTGTAGACGCGGCTAGCTTAACCAAAAATAGCACCCGTCGCACCACCGACCTAGTTCGGTTATATCTCCAGGAAATTGGTCGGGTTCGTCTACTGAGGCGAGATGAGGAAGTCTCGGAAGCTCAAAAAGTTCAGCGCTACATGAAACTACTACGGCTGCGCAATAAGTCGGCTATATCTGAGGATAAAGTCATGGAGCGCTTTGTCCACCTGATTGAAACCCATGATCGTCTAGCGTCCCAGTTAGGTCACCGTCCTTCCTTAGAACGGTGGGCAACGGCTGCAGGAATTGACGTTTCTCAACTCAAGCCGAGTATGTCAGCTGGCAAACTGCGTTGGGCAGAGTTAGCTGAACTAACATCCAAAGAGCTAGAGCAGGTACAAGCTGAAGGGCTCCAAGCTAAGGAACACATGATCAAAGCTAACCTACGTCTAGTAGTGTCAGTAGCTAAGAAGTATCAAAACCGTGGCTTGGAACTCCTAGACTTAATTCAGGAAGGAACTCTGGGATTAGAGCGAGCGGTTGAGAAATTTGACCCGACCAAAGGCTACCGATTTAGCACCTATGCTTACTGGTGGATCCGTCAAGGAATCACCCGGGCGATCGCTACCCAAAGCCGTACCATTCGCCTACCAGTTCACATTACTGAGAAGCTCAATAAAATCAAAAAAGCCCAACGGAAGATTTCCCAGGAACGTGGGCGCACAGCAACCATTGACGATATTGCTGTGGAATTAGAAATGACTGCGGCTCAGGTACGAGAAGTATTACTACGAGTACCCCGCTCTGTTTCTTTGGAAATTAAAGTTGGTAAAGAACGAGACACCGAACTAGGAGATTTACTCGAAACTGAGGAAACCTCTCCAGAAGAAGTGTTGATGCGAGAAGCTTTACAACGGGATTTACAGCAACTCCTAGCCGATCTAACCAACCGTGAACGGGATGTGATTCGGATGCGGTTCGGATTGGGAGATAACCAGCCTTACTCTCTCGCTGAGATTGGTCGCGCTTTAGATCTATCTCGGGAGCGGGTACGTCAAATCGAAGCTAAAGCTTTACAAAAGTTGCGGCAACCCAAGCGCCGTAACCGAGTTCGGGATTATCTGGAAGCTTTGAGCTAATCCCTTGGTGACATATTCCCACACTTACCTATTAACTTCTTACCTATTAGGAAAGTGTGGGCTTTTTACTAATCTTATCCTAGCTATCACCCTAGCTATCCCTTGTCCCATGGGTTCTAGTTATTGAAAATTTATTGAATTTATAAACACCTGAGGTTAAATATCTCAGGGAGCACCCCAATATATTTCGTTGTTAGTGGACTTGAGCTGACTTAAAAGTAGGCTACCCGGGCATCAAATCCTTGCGATCGCAATTCATAGGAACGACTTTCCGCTTTACTACGGCTAGAGAAGGCTCCAGCATTAAAATAACCGCCTCGACCGTTATCAGATATATTCTCACGAGTCAGAGTCGTCTGACGTAGCACTTCAAGCAGCACATTATCATTATGAATCGGGATCACCACCACATAGCGATTCTTCTCAGTTTCAGGATTTATATCAATAAGTCCCAATGCTTGCAGGGTTTGTAAATCAGCTGTCCCGGTTGGAAGTAGATTATTATTACGTATCTGAAATTTAAACACTGCATCCTCAGTTTGTGCGCCATATCTCCCATCAACAGGACCGGGATTAAACCCCCGAGATCTCAACGCTTCCTGAAGCCGTGTAACCTCTGAACCGCGATCGCCTCGTCGTAGTTCACTGCTACGGATAGGAGTACCAAATGCTATTGGTTCTTCATTGCTAAAGTCAGCAGGAGGAAGAGGTATCTCCCCAGGCAGGAATCCAAACGGTTGTGATTGAGTAACTAAAGCATTAGATAGTTCTGCTCTAGTTTGTGATCCCACAATCCCATCGGCTCTGAGAGCATAGTCTGTTTGGAATCGAATCACTGCTTGTTCTGTAACTGGACCAAAGTAACCGGTTGGATCGGCATTGAAATACCCCAGTTCTCTTAACTGTCGCTGGACTTCCGTAACCGCTGATCCACGAGACCCTCGTCTGAGTCCAGATTGATTAACATTCCTACGGGATGGTGCTACTCTAGTCTGTGATGGAAAGAGTGCTGCTCTGGTTCGTGGTCCGACGTCCCCATCAGCAGGAAGCCGCTTATCTCGTTGGAACCGAATCACAGCATTTTTAGTAATTGAACCAAAATAGCCAGTTGGTTGCCGATTGAAATACCCGAGTTCTCGCAAACGACGCTGAACCTCTGTTACATCGGCTCCCCTACGACCTTCCCGCAGCACCCTTTGGGCTAGGGCTTCTTCTGCCATCCCCACAATGCTAAGCATGGCAATTAGCAACAGTAAATAAATCTGATGGTGAGTAACTAGCTTATACTCCTTGAGCCACTGAAACAATTTTTGATTGGACTCCGTCAAAAGCGCAGGAGTATCTGCTAGTTCTTCTTCGGTTAAAGCAAGATGAAGATAGGCAAGGGTCTCCATGATTATTCCAAGGAAACTTTTACTGTTAGTCTAACAAATCACAGTAGACCATTGGTAATGTTTCGGACAAGAGAATCTCAGAAATTTTACGTAATCCGATAGTAAAGCATGTAGTTATAGAGCAAGACTCTTACCAAAACAGAGTAATTCTCCTCTTTTACCATAACGCAATAGTTTTAAATCATGACCACTATTCGTCACTGGAGTACGTTGCTCCCCCTCCTAGCTTTAGTTTTGAGCAGTTTAGGGGGAGTAGGGGCTAGGGCTACCGTAATTCCCAGCACCAATTCCGCCAACAGCATACCCTCGGCAAAACCAACCCAAGCCCAGACTCAAGGAAAATTTCAACTGGCTCAGGGATTTATGGGTGAATGTCGCGCCGCTGCTGAATCAATGTTTATCTACAAACAGCGATCAACCTCTAACCCAATGATTGCCTTAGAGCCTGATGAAATAGTTATTCTGGCCGAAGACAAGGTTAGCAAAGATGGTTGGATCGCGATCAACTCCCCCATTCCTGGATTTGTCCAAGCCAAATATCTGAAGCGCTGTGGGGAAGGAGGAGTACGCCCTAATCGAGCACAATCTCTCTGCCGCCAAGCTGCTAAGTCAATGTTTATCTACAAACAGCCATCAATCGAACCAATCAGAACCTTAGAGCCTAATGAAGAAGTTATTCTGGCTGGAAACAACCCTAGTAAAAATGGTTGGATCGCGATCAACTCCCCCATGCCTGGATTTGTCCGAGCTAAAGATCTCAAGTTCTGTCAGCAGACAGTAAGAGTAAGCACTAATCAAAGACAATCTCTCTGTCGCGAAGTTATATATAAAGGTAATGATGGTATAGCTGTCCGTAGACGACCGGATATTAACTCTTCCCGACTGGGTCTTGTCTCCAATGGAGTTAAGGTAACACTGGTCAACCGTCCCCCTCAAGAGCAATTTTTCCTGGACTTCCAAAGGCGCGAGTGGGCAAGAATAACCTATCCTGTTAATGGATGGATGTCTAACGGGTTTCCTGATACGGGTGAGCAGAATCTTGTGGTTTGTTCCAATTAGCCCATCACAATAATTAGCAAGTTGTTAATTACTTATCATAGGATTTTCGTTGGGTGCATCTCACTGTCTTGATGCCGTCGCTCATGGGGTGGCCTCCTTTTACCAAGCTACTTCGCTGCATCGCTTTTGCAAAAATACGACCATTGAAGGCTAATATCATTTCAGGATAATATTTAGCCATCTCTCCATGTCCCCGCGCCCCAGCCCCTGAGTTATAGATTTACAACAAAAAGATACATGCCTTTCGTTTATACCAAGTCAGCCTGATGTAACAAGGCACCAAGTAAGCCAGCCATAGCAGTAATTCCTATAGCAATCATTGGGTGTTGACCTTGGCTGACAGCAAAGGAGGTGACGATCCCTGCACCCAAAGCAGCAGTAACAGCAGCACCCAAAAGATCTTTATTTGTATTTTTGTTGTACATAAACCTGTTAGCCAGAAATTCAGTTAGGTAGAAATCTAACTTTTTTGATGGTGTTAAAAGTTAGTTTCATAACCCTATCATTATCAATTCTGGCCTTGAAGCTAGATCGGCAATATTGCAATCAAGATTAATATTTAGCTATTTTTCTTAACAAAAAGAAGACTTGTTAAGTATTGAGTGTTGAGTGTTGACTGTTGCTCCAAACTATTAATCTATTGATTAGTCTATTTTTTTGACATTACCTGCTTTAACCCAAGCCTTTTGGTCACTACCAGGCACGCGAACTCTCTGCCATCGCTTATCATCACTGTATCCGAGGATGATCAGGGTCTGATTGTAGCCAATACCACCAATGCGTTTAGCGTTCAGGCTAGGGGAGTCCCGAAGAATCAACCCCTGTGGCCAGGTAACACTGGCTCGGTAAGCACCCGGTTCTAGTTTTGGTAAAGGACTAGGACTAGGAATGGGTTTGGGAGTAGTTGCTGGTTTAGACTGCCCAGATGAACTGGTCGGTTGGGCCTTTGGTGACGGGGACTTATTGGGTCGCTCCTCAGCAAAGACGGGTTTTTCAGGCTCAACTGCTAGTTTAGTAAAGAAGTAATACACTGTACCAACAGCAGCACCTGTTAAGATGGCAATGCCGAGAATAAAACCAATGATAAACTGAGCTATCTTGGAAAGATTCATGGGAAGATTTAAATATAAAGGTTGAACGCGATTGCGTGGCCTTTTGGCCAAGGTTAACAGGTTGAATTTGGAGGTTGAAAGTTAACAGGTTGAAGGTTGAAGGTTAACAGGTTGAAGGTTAACAGGTTGTTAGGGTGTTATACCAAAAGTTAATGATAAAATTCTAAATTAATCTAGTTGACATTAATCTAGTTGACATTAATCTATAGCGTCGATCATACTTATGAGGTCAAGTCAATTTTCTTAAGGCGACTCCCGACTCCCATTAACTCAGGATGAAGTCTCTCACCTAATTGAGAACTGCTATATATGATTACTTACTGGGATTACTTACTACAACAGTTGGCGCTGAATGCGATCATGTGAAGTACCCCAACCTGCTTTGCTGAGGTTGGGGCTTCCAATTCTCAGGTCAATTCAGGGACGGTCTTATTCGTCAAATGGGCTTCCCGCTTCATCCGCCAATGCCTCAACCAGAGAACTGGAATTGGTCTTACTCGGCGTCCACAGGCAGACATCCGCCTTCCGCAGACGTATAGTTTTTTTCGACAGACTCACCTTGGAATTACGACTATATGGTCAACCAGCCGGGGCTTGTCTCTTCCCTGATCTCTGCTAGTACTTTGTACACCTAATGGTCTAAAAACTTATAGGATATTAGACTGCTTGCAAGGTAGCCTTTTAGTCAGTCAGGCGGGTCAGCAACCAACTTTATTCTATCAGGAATTATCGTAAGTTGTCGTCTCGCTATCCAGATGGATAGCGAATTGTTGTTAAAGGGCTATTGCGAGAAGCCATGCGAGCTTTTCCGGCAGCTGCCCAATCCTGTAAAAATTGGATTTGCTCTTGGGCTGTCCGTGCTAAGGGGATAATTTGACTAGCGGCTTCGAGAATATCATCTGTGGTGAAGTCTCGGTTTTGGCTAAAGCCGATGTGCATGGCTTCGATCAGGGTCTGCTCAATTTCTGCCCCAGAAAAATCAGGGGTTTCGTAGGCTAATCGGTCTAAAGCATAACTCTTGAGATTATGAGGTCGCAGCCGGGATAGGTGTAGATCGAAAATAGCACGACGTTCTTCCTGGTTGGGCAAACCAACAAAAAAGATTTCGTCAAATCGACCCTTGCGAAGCATTTCTGGGGGTAAGGCTTGGATATTGTTGGCGGTAGCGACCACAAATACTGGGGATTTTTTCTCCGCTAACCAGCTAATAAAGGTACCAAAGACACGACTGGTTGTGCCTGCATCCCCTTTAGAGGATAGACCAGAGAAGGCTTTGTCAATTTCATCAATCCAGAGGATGCAGGGAGCGAGAGCTTCGGCTAGCTGAATCATCTGCCGAGTACGGGATTCTGATTCCCCTACTAAGCCACCAAATAGACGACCGACATCTAAACGTAGCAGGGGTAGGTGCCAGTGGTTTGCGATCGCTTTTGCAGTTAACGATTTCCCAGTTCCTTGAATCCCCACTAAGAGTAAACCACGAGGATGAGGTAACCCGTATTGTCGCGCCTGTTCTGTAAATGCTCCACCCCGTCGCAGTAGCCAGTCTTTGAGGTTGTCTAAGCCACCGATGTCGGAAATTTTTTCTTGGGTTGGGTAGAACTCTAGGATCTGGGTTTGCCTAATGGATTGGCGCTTTTCTTCTAAAATCAGTTCTACATCTGAAGGTTGGATGGCATTATTAGAGGCAATCCCACGAGCTAAGACCCGACGAATTCTTTCTAAGGAAAGACCAAGAGCCGAGCGCACCAGCTCATCAATGATTTTCTCAGTCAGATTTTGACCCGTTGCCCCCAACAAACGTTTCACCTCAGCTTTAATTTCCGATGCCGTTGGTAAGGGGAATTCCACCACTGTCAGCACTTCGGTTAAATCCGAGGGGACGGACAGTTGGGGGGTAACGATAACTATATTCTTAGGCTGGGATTTGAGGGTACGTGCCAGATTTCTGAGTTTACGAGCAACTGATACATCTTCTAAGAATCGGTGAAAATCTCTTAATACAAAGATGGCAGCAGCACTTTCGCCAATTTTATCTACAAATTCTAAAGCTTGTAAGGGATTGCGGCGTCCAAAGCCGATATCATTAGGATTTCCTTGGTAACCATCCACAAAATCCCAGATATAGACACCACGATTACCCAAACGTTTAGCGGATTGCTTGATCGCTGTTTCTACTCGCTCTTCTTCTAGAGTGGGAATATATAACAAAGGGTAGCGAGCACGTAGCAGAAGCTCAAACTCGTCATTGAAATTCATATAGCAAAGGCAACAGGGAACAGGGAATAGGGAACAGGGAGCAGGGAATATGGTGTCAAAAATTCTGACAATTCCTAAACGGATTCCTATATAAGAGCCAATTACTCAAAAATTTAATGCTATAAAGAAATATTTAAACCCTAAACATAGCATTTTTATTTCCAAGAAACTTGGATAACGGCTCTGCTGCTAGTAACTCCCTGACCAATTTCCCCTTCAGCATTATACTACCAGGCAACTCACTATCCAGGAAGTTTTCTCTTCAGGGATTCCAGAGCGCCCCAACGTTGATCCCGTAGTTGATCCCGTAACTCTGCTTCACTGTTATCGTTAATCTGGATACCTATACATTCTTGGTCACACAGCTGCCGTGGCGGAATTGCCAGACATAGTTGTTCGTATAACCAAGTGTCTGGATAAAAATACCCCTGAGCTGGAAGGGTTTCTTGTAAATCATCCCAGGTTATCTCCTCCTCTAGGGATTCATCCGACAGTTGGTCAGCTGAGGAAGCTAACCAAACTAATTCGGATGTATCGATGCTTAAGCGGTGGTTGTACTGTTTTAAGCAGCGGTGACAAGTCAAGGTAATGATCGTTTCTGCTTGAGCACAGACCTCCAGGTAATTTCCTTGATGAGCCACTTGCACTTGACCTCGAACTGGGGTCAGTGTCTGTAAATCCACCAAGAATTTATTGACCGGAGTTACTTCTCTTTGCTCTGGTAATTTGAGCAACTCAGGAATATAGATAGCCTCCATAATGCTTATCCTTTGCAGTTGACTGTTAAGCGTTGATGGTTAACCTTGAGCTTCTCAAACACTCAGCAAAAAGCGACCATTTATAGACTTATATAGTGATATAGACTTAATGCATTATGTTAGTCAGGTGATGGGAAGAATCCCAAGTCCAATCAGCAGTGAGAGAATGAAAACTCTTAATCTGTCAATACCTGCGACGCACCACCAGTCGTCGGTCTGGCTCTTGCCCTCGACTAAGAGTTTCTAAATCCTCAAAAGCCTTGAATAGGGTATGGACTTGACGCCGCTCTGCTGCCGATAGGGATTTCAATTCAAATTCTTTCCCGGTCTGACGGACTTTCATAGCAGCGTGTTCAGCGATCGCTTGAAGTTCCACTTGCCGTCTGGCTCGATAGCTATCGATATCGATGACGTAAACGGCTTGTTCCTCCTCTTCATGACCCAAGTTAAGGAGCGAATTTGCTAAGTACTGGATAGAATCGATAACTTCCCCTTCCCGACCAATTAAAGTTTGAGTGTCTTTCGAGGTCAGTTGACTATTATCGATTGTCAACCAGTAGCTGGGTCGCTCTCCTAGGGGAGCGTCACCATCAGCTACCTCTATACTGGCGGGCAATCGAGATAATCGCAGGAGTTCTTCTAACCACTCTTTACCACGCTCCTGATGTTGATTTACCATACTAAACTAACTTGATGCCTTTTTCTTTGAACGCTTGGGCTCAAAAGGCAATGCCTCTCGACCCTCTCCAGACTTAGCTGCTTGTTTTTTTGCCTCTTTTTCCTGCTGCTCAACTATTTCTTGCAAATTCTCTGGCAGAGGTTCTTTCGATAGAATGAAAGTCTGGATAGTTTGAAATATATTAGCTACAACAATATACATCAATACCCCAGCTGGTAGGGGAAAGAATAAGAACATCCCAGAAAACAATACTGGAGTAATCTGATTAACTACCTTTTGCTGGTCACCGGCTTGCCCTGCACCTGCACCTGAACCAGACAACAGCTGGTTGACGTACAAACTGATCCCAAAGAATAGAATCATCCCTACGATATCCCAGTGGATAGTGCCATCGTCATCAAAAGCACCCACTCTTCCTAAAGCATCTATAAATAGAAAGCCTTTGTTAGCAGCTATTCCCGTTAAGGTTCCCTGAAGCTTTACCTCTCCAGGCATCAGGGCTTCTAGTGTCCCATCTTCAAGAATACGTAAGCGGTCCTCTCCGTTGACTATTTGCCAAGTGGGACTGATATCGGTTTCTGGATGCTGAGCAATTAGTTGGTTTAAAGGTTGACCTTCAACAGTTTGAAACTCTACTTTGGTTTTTTCCCCAACTACCAGCTTATTTCCTGCTGGAAGTAGGGCGATGACTGGTTCATGTAAGCCATCGGTAATGTAAATATTTTGGGGTTTGGTGGTAAAGACTTTAGGCTGGATATATTCCAGCTGTTCTTGGGGAAAAATTTGTAAGTTGACGTCGTAGTTAATGTTTGTAAAGGGTGATCCCCGCAAGGTCGCAAATAGGGCAAACAGAACCGGCATTTGTACCAACAGTGGCAAACAACCGGCTAGGGGGTTGCCAAACTCTTGGAACAGCTTACTCATTTCTTCCTGCTGTTTAGCCGGGTCATCCTTGTAGCGCTCTTTTATTTCTTCTTGCCGCTTCTTCATCAAGGGTTGGGTGACTTTCATGCGCCTCATGTTGCGAATGGAGCCAGCATTAAGAGGGAAGAGGGCAAACCGAATCACCAGGGTCAAGGCTATTATGGCTAAACCATAGCTAGGCACAATCCCGTAAAAGAAATCCAGGATTGGCAGCATGATGTTGTTGGAGATAAATCCGATACCAAAGTCCATTCGTTTGACGTTAACCTAGGCGCTATTGTAAAGTTTTCTGTGTCTAATGTAACTAATCTCCGTCCCTATGCGGTTCGGGTTTCCGACATTTATCAGGTAGATCTAATTACACCAAGCAGTTTAGCCGATTTAGGTGGCCAGATGTTGGCAAGTGAAGACCAGATCAGGGCAACTCACCGATGTCAAGGTTTTCTTTGTAAGGTTCTGTCTACATCATTTTGATGGCACTAACCGCTTTGCCTGTTTTGTCTGCTGCTCGTTCGGCAATGTAGTCGTAAATTTCTCTAAACCGGGGTATTGCCCGCATTTCCAAACGGCTACCATCTTTTAGGGTAACCACAATATCTCCCCAAGTTCCTATACCACGGGGAACTGTCGCAATCTTTGAAATTTCAGAATAGATCACATCTGAGCGATCGCGTCCCCGCCAACCCCCAGTTATTGATATCCGGCGGCTGGTAATCCGATACCGTAGCCATAGAGCCCGGACAATAGCAGCTACGGTTAGAGGTATGAATATAATCGTAAATGCCAACAATATGCTAATGATCAGATCTCCCCGGTGAGGGCCACCCTCATAAAATACATCTTCTCTAATGCCCATCCAACACCTCTGCTTTTACCAACAACTTTTCTAATTCTCTCAAAAGTTGTGCATATTCGCACTCTCTAGCTTCTGGTTTTACTATTATGACTAGTTTCCAACCGGGGGATAGGCGTGGTAATAACTGCCTGAGGGCGGCTCTAATTTGCCGCTTAATCCGATTTCTAATAACTGCTTTCTTACTTACTTTCTGGCTGATGGAGATGCCAAGGCGGGAGGGAGGGTGATCCTCTGGTAGGGATTTTTCTGGCGCAATGGTTTCTTTGGCAATCGGGGAAATAGTACTCTGTTGTAAACCCCGTAATGTTAGGTAACGCCCTGAACGACGAATACCCCAGCGATAAACTGTCTTAAAATCTCGCCAGTGCTTAAGTCGATTGGCTTGAGGCAATCCCAATGCTTAACTGTAATCCTTGATGAATGTCAATTCCTTGAGCAGGATAAAGGCAGAAGAGCCACTGGAAATGGCTGTTTCTTAACCTTTTACCTTTTACTTGCAGCAGGTCGGCATCAATATTTAGATGACTAGACCGAGAGACGACGCCGTCCCTTGCTTCTGCGAGCTCTAATCACATTGCGACCATCTTTGGTGCGCATCCGGGCACGAAAACCGGATTTTCTTTTTTGCTTACGGTTGGTTCCGCCTAGAGTGCGTTGAGTCATGGGTTTGCTGGAGGAATACTATTAACGAATACTATGAAGGATTGATTGCCAACTATAGCTGACTCTTGATCTTACCATGTTAAGGGGTGATCTATCAAGCCAAGCGATCAGCATTCAGCATTCAGCATTCAGCTTATGAGTTAGGTCACAGGCTGGAAGCCTGTGCCACAAGGCTGACCGCTGACCGCTGTTGGCGTAGCCTGCGCGTAGCGCATATGCTTACATCCCCTCAGATAGTTTAGTCCTGCCATGGTGTAGTAGGGGATGGCTCTTCTGTTGAAACCACCTTCAGTAAATTCCGAAGACCTTGATTCCACTGTTCTAGTTTTAAATAGTCGCTCATTTCAATTTCCTCAATTAAGCAGTTAAGAGATTCATCAAGATTAGCTAGCTCCAGAATTTCCGCCATCCGATTTGCCTCTAATTCAGACAAAACCGGAACAGCTATTAGCTGGCGATAGTCTTCCGCTAATTTAAGATTTTTTTTTGTGTTTTTCCTTGACATTTTATTGATTGGTAATTTAATTACCTTTACTAAGCATAGGCGTTGTATTTTTTTTGTAAAAAATAGCTACTAAAAATTACTTATTTAGTAATAACATCTGGGAGAATTATAGATTTTTTTTGCTAATTGTCTCCCCTGATGAGCTATAGATAATCATAATAATGGCTCTGCTAGTGTAGTCAAAATAAATTAGTATCAAATACTCGCTATATCCCTTACTAATAAAGGGTTTAACTAATTGAAAATGACATTTGAATAAAAATGTATCTTTAGTTGATTGAATTCCTTTGTATTTAAGGGGTTAAGCTCATTTACACTATAATCAGTCTAGGAGAGCCATAATAATTTGTTTAGTGATGATGCTTTTTAAGCTCAAAGAAGATTTTGCGCAAACGCTTTAGGGCACGATTACCTCGTTGCCTGGCAGACGCCTCAGTCACAACTTCTCCGTTAGAAGCTAGATGGCTCACTACTTGTTGCCAAGATAACTCTTCTATGTGCCGTAACACGATTAGCTTGTAGTCCTTTGGGTCTAACTTTTTAAGGGCTAGCTCCAGCAGCCTTAAGTCTTCATCCTCAGAGTTTTCTGAGCAAAGGCTATGGCTGTCTTCTGGTGCTAGTTGATGCTCTATTAAATTAGAGTCCCATGACTGCTGTTTTTTTTGTTTCCGGCTCATCTCAGAGATGACATAGAAGGAAGTCTTCCTAATCCAGGCTCTAGGGTTTTTAATCTCTTGCCCGGATTCTAGGACTTTTATTCCCCGTAAATAAGTTTCATGGATTACATCGTTGACTTGAACATGTGGTAAATTAAATTGGCGTAGTTTGGACTTGATTCCTTTGACTAATGCAGCATAATAGTTTGCTTCATTAGTTTCTAATGAGGTTTGGTTAACTAAATGTTTAACCGCTGATTCAAACTTTATCCGAGGGGTTAAAGTTTTTTCTATCTTCATTTATTAGGTCTCCTATTCTAACATTGATAACTACCTCCTGTTTAAACAATTATCTTTGGATATCCTAGACTGATTATAGTGTAAATGAGCTTAACCCCTTAAATACAAAGGAATTCAATCAACTAAAGATACATTTTTATTCAAATGTCATTTTCAATTAGTTAAACCCTTTATTGGTAAGAGATATAGTGAGTATTTGATACTAATTTATTCTCACTACACTAGCAGAGCCTTATCTTTGGCTTATTGTGGCAAGTCAGAGCTAACGCAATTTAAGGCTTGAAACACTTAATGCTTAAATTAAACTGTTAAAACTCCTCGTGGAATTTTTGCATCAGCTTTGTACTTAAAGAGATGACCTATTTTTTCTGGGTAGCAGAATATGCCGCTACGCAAATCATCAGATTGCCTCTTCTATATATATGTGCAGAACTGTCAGAAATTGTGACACCCTCTCGGGAAAATTTCCCAAAAAAAGAGGGTGGTTGAATTTTGAATAGCAGCACCTCTAGAGGAATGAGCCAGTCAATGTCACAGAATCCTTGAACAGGCACATTAATTATGTAGCCTCGCAATCAGAATCTAAAGCTGCTAGTAGGCGGTGAAAGAACATGCCTACTAATTTTGCTGAAAAATTCTTTGGGGTAGGAATTCTACTCTGAGTGAAAGCCTGCTGGATAGTTTGTAGCGTCTAGGCAGGCACTCAACAGGAAATCGTGGCTATTCCAACAGTCGTCTTTAAGTGCTCAATCACTATGTCACAGAATCACCAGAAAAAACCAAGTAAGCACAACTTCCCAGTTTGGCAAATTACCTTACCGCTCTGTGGAGTCCTGATCTTTGCTATAGGAGCTATCACCACAATCTATATGATCAACGGTCGCTACCTTTTTCACCTCAAGGCTACTCCCAAGGGACTCGAAATAATGACTGACGTAGACAAAAGGGAAATTAAAGAGACATTAAATTAGCACAATAAACCAATAGACCTCGCCGCAACAGTAGCGAGGCCTATTAAACAGGAAGAAGCTTGTGTTGGGGGTGTGGCAATTACCTCACCGAATTGAAAACTATAGCGCTTACTAGCATAATGAGGTACACATGATTTTTTCCATCTTGCCTATTGCCTATTGCCTATTGCCTATTGCCTGTTCCCTGTTCCCTGTTCCCTAAAACCCATAAAGTTGTACCTCATGAGGAAAGAGAATTGCTATATTATCGACCAATACTCACAATCCAGGTACCGACATAAGTGGGTAGTGGAATATCACCAGAAGCTAAGACATAACAAACGAAGTAATAAGTACCCCCATCAGGGTTTTTGACATTGGACAATACTAATTCCACATTTTGCTTGGCTGGAACTGGCTCTTCCATGTAAATCTGAAGGCTATAATTCTCTTTATCCCAGACTACTTCAGAGACCGGGATGGATTTACCGTCAACGCGCACCTCAATTTTGTCCACGTCGAACTTACCATCGTAGTAATCTGGATAAGAAATAGAAAACTGAGCAACTCCCAATTCCAGTTTCTTCTTGGGAATCCTCAAGCGGTAACGATCCCAGTAATTGGGGGCACCGTTAAAATCTAGGTGATATCTCAGGATATTTTCCCGCTTAACACCACTCCAGAGTACCAATCCGGGATTACTCTGGGCTAAGCTCCGAACCGATAGCCCGGTCAAGACACAACCAGCTAATGCGATCGCGGAAATCAGGCTTTTGATGGAAGATTGTGTGGATAGCATAAATCTAATGCTGCTGACTTGAGCTGACAATTAACAGTTATTGTTTTTTTTCACTGTACTACTTATATATATATACGCAAAAATATACGCAATATATATACGCAATATATCCCTAATACGTAAGCATTCAGCGGTCAGCGGTCAGCGGTCAGTGGTCAGTGGTCAGTGGTCAGCGGTCAGCGGTCAGCTTATTTTATTCAAAAGCTGTTCGGTGTAGCTTGGCCACAGGCCCACAGCTGATAGCTGATAGCTGATAGCTGATAGCTGATAGCTGATAGCTTACCCTAATACCAATTTCAAACCCTATCGCTACACCTTAATCACCCACTACACCCCATCACCCCATCATCCCATCATCTATCAATCGATCTGACTAGTAAAAATTACTTACCACAACTGAGTGCAACAGCACAATTCCTAAAACAAGTTAAAAATAATCCTCTCTTTTGGCAGATCACCATAGGATCCAAAAAGAGATCCGGTTATGGGGACACATGTCTTTGAACAGTCAGAGAAATTTATATAGAGAAATTTATGCCAGCAGTTTAAATTCAGCAAGAGGCGATGCCTGGTGTTGGATACAACGATAAGTAGCATACAACGACATGTAGCACAGATGGGAAGCCAGTCAGCTGATCAGACAATTAAGGCTGGGAGGTTTTCCTCTCAAGAGCGAGTCAATCACCCACCCTTAAGGGCATTGGCGGTGTCAGGGAGCAAACTTATCCCGTTCTAGTTGAACTTGGGAATCCTCTAAACAGGGTGAACATCCCCCAGCAAGAAGAAGCTACCAGTTGCTAAAAACCACTCGAAATTAAAAGAAATAGAACGATAGATTGTCATCAAGGCACAACATTTCGATAAGAAGTTGTTAGCTGATTCTATTTACCGAAAATAGTTACGGAAAACAGTTATTATTGCCAGTTTTCCTGATTCTTGTTGTCCTTACTTAAGGAGTACTTGTCACCCATGACCAAAAGCTATGTTAGGAGATACGGTGGCCTTAGCCCCTGAAAGTGGCTGGTCTGGACATCCTTTGCCTGATGCCTCTAGACCCACCTTAGTGATCAATGAATTTTCCGTCGTTATTCCATTTAGACAACTGAAGGAGAGTCAATGACCCTAGCCATTCCCAAAGAGGCTGAAACGTCAGATTTACAGCCAACCAAAACTCGCATGAAGGTTGGTATCCCCAAAGAAGTTTACCCAGGTGAATGCCGGGTAGCTGCTACACCGGATACAGCGAAGGTGCTCCAGAAACTTGGCTTTGATGTGCTGATTGAATCGGGAGCAGGAGAGACAGCTAATTTTCCTGACAATGCTTACGAACAAGCAGAATGCCAAATCATTCCTGATGCCAATAGCCTTTGGTCAGAGGCAGATATTGTCCTAAAAGTGCGTCCTCCTCAGATGCATCCAACTCTAAACAAGCATGAGTCTGAGTTGCTATCAGAAAATGGCACTTTAATCAGCTTTATCTGGCCAGCCCAAAACCAAGAACTGCTGGAACAACTCTCAACCCGTAAGGCTACCGTGTTGGCTATGGATGCGGTACCCCGCATCACGAGGGCGCAAAAGATGGATGCCCTCAGTTCTATGGCCAATATTGCTGGTTACCGGGCTGTGATTGAGGCAGCCAATAACTTTGGTCGCTTCTTTACTGGGCAAATTACTGCAGCAGGAAAAGTTCCCCCAGCTAAAGTGTTGGTCATCGGTGCTGGAGTAGCTGGACTAGCTGCTATTGGTACCGCTAAAGGTCTGGGTGCTGTTGTGCGCGCCTTCGATACCCGCCCCGTGGTTAAGGAACAAGTGGAAAGCATGGGGGGAGAGTTCCTGGAACTGGACTTCAAAGAAGACGGTACAGGATCTGGGGGCTATGCCAAGGTGATGAGTAAAGAGTTCATCGAGGCGGAGATGGCATTGTTCGCTGCACAGGCTAAAGAAGTGGACATCATCATCACCACTGCCCTGATCCCCGGTAAAAAAGCGCCGCTGCTGATCACTGAAGAAATGGTAGCGAGTATGAAAGAAGGCTCAGTGGTTGTCGATATGGCAGCTGAGCAAGGGGGCAACTGTGAAGTTAGCAAAGCCAATGAGGTCTACAAATACAAAGGTGTGACCATCATTGGTTTGACTGACCTACCCAGCCGTATGGCTACTCAATCTAGCCAACTCTATGGCACCAACCTTTGTCATCTCCTCAAGGACATGGGTGGTAGTGAAAATTACCGTGTCGATATGGAGGACGAAGTGGTTCGGGGAGCCTTAGTGCTAAACGCTGGGGATGTAACCTGGCCCCCACCCAAGCGCCCTACACCTCCAGCACCTCCTAAGCCTGCACCAGAACCCCAGACTGTGGCAACTCAAGAGCAGTCTGTGCCAGAGACGAAGAAATCAAAGGGTATCATGGGCTTGCTCTGGCCAGTGTTACTCGGACTTGCTCTAATTGGCTTGGGAATCGGAGCACCACCCTCTTTCCTCTCTCACTTCACGGTATTTATCCTGGCCTGTTTCGTAGGCTGGCAAGTGATCTGGAACGTAAAACCAGCCCTGCACACCCCCTTGATGAGTGTTACTAATGCCATTAGCGGCATCATCATCATTGGTGGAATGCTGCAAATTTCCGGCGCAGCCACCTCACCTACTACTATTCTGGGTGCGATCGCAATTTTAGTTGGAACCATCAACATCTCCGGTGGCTTCCTAGTAACCCAACGCATGCTCAAGATGTTTCAGAAATAGGTTAGCAATCGGTTAACCGGTTAGCCGGTTAGCCGGTTATAAAAACCTTCAGCATTCAACATTCAAGCAACTAATCTTGGCCTTGGCCCAAAGGCCAAGCTAAGCGAATCGCCACAAACCATAAAACGAAGGAGACTATGTCAAATAATCTGTTGACAGTTGCCTATATTGCAGCTAGTGCTTTGTTCATTCTCAGCCTGGGGGGATTGTCTAACCAGGAAAGCGCCCGTAAAGGCAATATTTACGGTATTCTTGGAATGCTGATTGCCTTTGTTGCTACTGCCCTAAGTAGCAATGTAACCGCATACCTCACTCTGGGAGGAATGATTCTGCCAGGAGTGATAATTGGTGCGATCGTGGCATCTCGGGTAGCCATGACCTCCATGCCAGAACTGGTAGCAATTCTCCATAGTTTTGTCGGTCTTGCAGCTGTACTGGTGGGTATTGCCAATTACCTGCAAGCGGAGGAATCTCTAACGGGTGCAGAAGTAACTATTCACCAGTTAGAAATTTATATTGGTGTGTTCATTGCGGCAATTACCTTCACCGGTTCAGTGATAGCCTTTGGCAAACTACGAGCTATCATCAGCAGCAAACCCCTAATGTTGCCAGCACGCCACGTACTCAATCTGGCTATGCTTGGGGCTGTGATCGGGCTGGGTTACCAGTTCATGACAGCAGAGGGGACGACTGGTCTACAACCCCTGTTGATTATGGCTGCGATCGCATCAGTGTTAGGCATCCACCTGGTAGCTGCTATTGGGGGTGCTGATATGCCAGTGGTCATCTCCATGCTCAATAGTTATTCCGGATGGGCCGCTGCAGCAGCAGGCTTTATGCTGTCCAATGACCTGTTAATTATCACTGGTGCCCTAGTAGGTAGTAGTGGTGCTATCCTCAGCTACATCATGTGCCGAGCCATGAACCGTTCCTTCTTCAGCGTGATTTTAGGAGGCTTCGGCGAAGGTGCAGGAACTACAGCTAAAGCTAAAGGTGGCGATCAGCCGGAAGGTGAAGTCACCGAGACTACAGTAGAAGATACCGTAGAGCTGCTACAAGGAGCCAAGAGTGTTATGATTGTTCCTGGTTACGGCATGGCAGTAGCTCAGGCTCAGCATCCCGTGTCCGATATTACCAAGATTTTGAGGAATGCTGGTATAAATGTTCGCTTTGGCATTCATCCAGTCGCAGGACGATTACCAGGACACATGAACGTGCTGCTGGCTGAGGCAAATGTGCCTTATGATATCGTTCTAGAAATGGATGAGATTAACGATGACTTCCCAGAAACCGATGTAGTACTCGTGATTGGTGCTAATGATACGGTTAACCCTAGTGCCATGGAAGACCCCAGTAGCCCAATTGCTGGCATGCCAGTCTTAGAAGTTTGGAAAGCTGGTACAGTAGTGGTTATGAAACGGGGAATGTCCAGTGGCTATGCTGGCGTTGGCAATCCCCTGTTCTTCAAAGAAAACACCAATATGCTCTTTGGTGATGCCAAGACTAACGTTAGCGCTATCCTAGGCAAGCTCGTAGAATCTAGCCGGGACAGTGCAGCATCTAGCTCAGGAAAAGTCTTAGCTACATCCTCTGCGGGCTGAGTAAGGGTTAGAGGGGAATGACACCCGGGTTTTGACTCAAACCTTGACTTGATGTCGAGTTTGGGGGAAGTTAGGAGTGTGGAAAGGGGATATTTTATGGTAAAAATTCCCTGCTATTCTACCCTCCTTCTTCTTCCTCTTCCCTATCTTTGTAAGCATTAGCTGTTGGCGTAGCCTGCGCGTAGCGCATATGCTTACATTTTATCTTTGATTTCAACAGCAAGATAACGGAAATAATTGATATGGGTTTTTCTGTAGACGTTACTAGCAGCAACTACGGCACTGAAGTTTTAGAAAAGTCTTTTGAGAAGCCTGTATTAGTAGACTTCTTTGCTACATGGTGTGGCCCCTGTCAACTGCTCAAACCAACTTTAGAGAAACTAGCTAAAGAATATGACTTTGTGTTAGCCAAAGTTGATATTGACCGCAATCAAGACTTAGCGAATAATTTTCAAATTGAGGGAGTACCCGATGTCAGAATTGTCACCAATGGTGATATGATTCCTGGTTTTGTGGGGGTTTTACCAGAAATTCAGTTGCGGGAAATGTTGGCTAGGTTAAATTTAAAGTCTGAGTTAGACATTGGACTAGAAGAAGCTCGGGTTGCCATGGCAAGTGAGGATATACCCAGAGCAAAACAGCTGTTTGAGCAGCTAATTGCCAAGTATCCAGAGCATCAAAGTTTAGTCATTGAAGCTGCAAATTTTTTGGTTCATATTAATGAGCCGGAAGAGGCAAGCACACTCTTAGAAACCATTGAATACAATGATCGAGAATACTTTCCTAGAGCTCAGGCAATCAGAGCATTGATTCAATTTAAGCAGCAGGCGAATGCTATTGGGGAAAGTGAATTAGATCAGTTATTTGCTCAGGCATCTCGGTTAGTTGTAGAGGGAGACTATGAAGCAGCCCTGAAAATATTTTTAGAAATTGTCAGTAAACATCGTAACTATAGAGATGATGGTGCAAGAAAATCCATGATTGCGGTGTTTGATGTGCTCGGTAATGACCATCCCCTGACGAAAAAGTATCAGCGGGATTTGATGCTATCCCTATATTAGTTTTGGCTAAGGGTTTAATAGGGAAAATCAAAAATAGAAAAGAATAAATCTATTTTAAATCTAGTTAAAAGTAACAAGTTGCCAGTAACAAGTTTTAACCTGATATATCAGTAGGGTAATCTGTATGAGCAGCTTCTAACTTCATTAAAATCTTCGGCTTCAGCTTTTCAAACTCTTGCTTAAGTACTCCTTTGCTCAACATTGCTTGATTAGTTGATTTTATTGTCTTAGAGGTATTCGCCCAATCAATGAATAGCTGGCGTTGGGCAGGAGCAATAGTTGAGGTCATTACATTAGCACAGTATTCTGGTTGTGATTGGGCAAAAAACAAAATACGGTAATATCCAGTATCTCCCAAAAGTCTGACTATGTTCTGACCGTGATTTGTTTTGAGGTCTAAGTAGCAAGGAAGCCAACAAGCACCTTGGTAGCGATTATGCACTGCGGTAATCCATAGCACCATGGGATGAGGTACCATCACATACAAGAATTGATTGTAGCGTGTACTAACCTGACGGTTCTCAATCTCTTCTTTAGTCAGCATCACCCAGAGGGTAGGAAAGGTTGTGCTAGTGGTACGAATTATCTTAGGAAAAACAATAGATGCTTTAGGCTTGTCATCGGGCCAGGAGGTTTGCCGACAAATATCATTTCCTGATACAGGAATTATTTGTGTTGGCTTACTCAGAGGTTTCTCGGATAGTATTGTTTGAATCCGATGACCTAGATAGCGACCGCGATCATGACCTTCGTTTAATGAATCCAATGCTCGTAGGATAATCCCGACATTTTGAGGACGATCAGATACCTCTTTCGCTATACAGGTCATGATTAGGTTCTCTAGGGACTTCGGCAGCTTTAGTTTGGGGTTAATCGATCCAAAAGATTTAGGTGGGCTGAAGTGATGAGCTTTGTACCAACTACCAAAGGAATGATCTTCTGGAAGAATGGGCATGTGACCAGTTAACATCTCAAACATCATCACCCCGAGACTATATATATCAGAGCGTTTATCCAGTTCCTTTCCCTCCATTTGTTCTGGTGAACAATAGGCTAGGGTACCCATAAAAGAATGGGTTTGAGAACCATCAAACTGAAGAAGCTTAGCAATGCCAAAGTCAAGGATTTTGATCAGTTCACCGAAGGAGGAATCTTCGACAACGAGAATGTTGCTGGGTTTAATATCACGATGGACAATTGGAGTGAGTGTGCCTTTAAATACAATGCCTTGGTGAGCACATTGTAATCCCAGACAAATTTGGCGGGCAATATGCAAAAATCGGGGTAAGGATAAGGTTTTAGTGTGAATTATTTCGCTTAAATTTCCCCCTGCCAAATATTCCATGACGTAGAAGGAAATATCATTTTCATCTATGCCATAGTCCCTAACTCGCACGATGTGATTGCTTTTCTCACCAAGCAAAGCGCAAATTGTTGCTTCCCGTTCAAAGCGATCGCGCATTTTTTGGTTCAATAATGTATGGGAGAGAAATTTGACAGCAACGGTTACACCTCCCAATAGCATATCTTTGGCTTGATACACTTGACCCATAGCACCTTTGCCGATCAACTTGACCAGTTGATAGCGATTGGCGAGTAGACGACCTTTGTTAGGGTCTGTGATCATAAGTTCCTTGGTGAGATCCCGAATGTAACGTGTTCATGAATCATTAGTCACTGGTCATTGGTCATTTGTAAATACTAGTAGACTTAATGTGGATCACAAAGGACTAAGGACTAATGATTAAGGACAAAACTGACTAAGGACTTGTGCAAGATGAACGCTGCTAGCAACTGTGACAGGCGTACTGCTTTTAAAACTCCCTTAATTCCAGAATACTTCTATTTTTGCTGACGTTTCAAAGTTGCTTCCATTGTGCTACTGAGATAATGACCTGCCATAATGCTACTGGAGAGGTAGTATATATTTTCATTACGTTGATACCGGGTTTCAAAACCACTGCGTCGTTGGCGATCCCCTAATACCCAATACCGTTGCACAATGGATTCTGGAGCCACCCAGCCTTCTCCCTCAACACGACCTAGGAGGCTGTGTTGTAAGACAAAGGTATACTTCCGCTCGCCAGTATCAAGACGCCCTAGATACTGGCAAGAGATATCCTCCCGTTCACTATTGGGAAAAACCAGTCTTGTGACCATAGTAAACCAGTTTTCCCGACTCCAGGTAACCATAGTCCCACCTCTGACTACAATTAATTTTCCATTGCGTTCCAGCCAATTGCCCCGAAGTGTCCAGCGTCCTGCCTCCAATAAAAAGGTGTGAGCCACGGTGTTACTCTTGATCTGTTAATGAATATTACCCTCTCATCGTTCCCCACTAATTCTAGCTGCTATACCTAAGGTTGTGGGGTTTACCCCCTCAGGTTATCCCATTGGCAAACTTCCGGGAGTAGCCCAACTCCTACGGATCAACAGACAAACTAGTTGAACTCTGCTCCAAACTCACCCACGGGGGATTCTAAAGTTGCTCATGGGGGGAACCCCCGCAGGTCGGCACTGCCTCACGGTCATCTCAAGCACCATTAGCAAGTTCAGGTGACGTGACCTCCCCAAGACCGTAATGGTGCGTTTGACCCGTAATTAAATTCGCCACGGGTCGCACCTCTGCATCGCTAAAATACCCAGTTTTAGGATTACTGGTGTTGGGATCTCGGAGAATACAGGTTTCCTAGACATACAGCCTCTGAAGCACCGGTTACTTGAGGGAGATTGCCGGGAATACCCAGGTTACGCCAATAAGCCAAAACAGCAAATGCGATCGCTTCTTTAAAATCCCGACTTAACCCAACCTGGTCAGTGGTTAATACTGGCACCGAATCTAGTCTAATTTGCAGCTGTTGCTTCAAGTATAAATTGCTTGCCCCTCCACCACACAAGAGTACTTCATCTGGCATGTGAGGCAAGAAGTTGCGATAGCTCTCAACAATAGAGGCAACAGTGAGTTCTGTGAGTGTTGCCAGGAAATCAGCAGGAGAAAGGTTATAGGCTTCACTTTCTACCAAACACTGCTTGAGATAATCTCGACTAAACAACTCTCGTCCGGTAGATTTTGGGGGCGGTATCTTGAAGAACTCTTGAGCAAGCCACTGTTCTACCAGAGCCTCACAGGGAGTGCCACTCGCTGCCCACTCTCCATTGTAATCATAGGTTTTGCTACCGTTGCTAAAATACTCGACAGCCAAATCTAACAGGGCATTCCCCGGACCAGTATCCCAACCATATACCTGTTCCAACCAATTCCCTTCACTAACTGGCAAGTAAGTAACATTACTAATACCACCAATATTTTGGATACATCGGTTATGGGTGGATGACCGGAGCAAACAGGCATCTATCTTAGGAACTAGAGGCGCACCTTCTCCCCCAGCAGCAATGTCAGCCACACGGAAATTGCTGATGGTCTTGATACCGGTAATCTCAGCAATCACCTCTCCCCGTCCTAGTTGAAAGCTATATCCCAGAGTCGTTACAGCTTCAAGGTTAGCAGCTTCAAGGTTAGCAGCTTCAAGGTTATCAGGTTGAAGGTTATCAGGTTGAAGGTTAGCAGGTTCAAGGTTAGCAGGTTCAAGGTTAGCAGGTTCAAGGTTAGTTTCCGTTGCAGGTTGTTCGCGTTCGCGCAGCGTCGGCTTTGCCGAAAGCGTGGCCTTTTGGCCAAGGTTAGTTTCCTTTGTCGGTGCAAGGTTAGCAGGTTGCAGGTTGTCTGGAAAACTTTCAACATTCAACCTGTCAACTTTCAACTCGGATGAACCTTGGCCTTTTGGCCACGCTACGCGAACACCATTAACCCCTAATGGTCGATGGTATACTGTTTGACCATGGGAGCCAATTAACTCAGCGGGGGGATGACCACTCCCAATTGCCAGTGCTGCTTGGGCAAATTGAAATGCGATCGCATCATCCAATGCTGCCAATTCTGCCATGGATAGGGGAGTTCCAGCACAGACAGCTAGAATTTTTTCCCTGAGTTCAGTGGGGTAGCCATAGGTAGCACCAGCGAGTAGCTCAATCTTTAAATCTAAGTCTGAGCCAGAAATCTCTACTAGTGCAGCATCGATGCCATCTACAGATGTACCGCTCATTAAGCCAATTACACGGGTCATCTTCAAATTGTATTGCGTTAAGGTAAGCTCAAGATAGCAATATTAGGAGAGAAGGGGCAACGGATGGTTAACGGATGTAAGGGATAGGATAAGAGGGGGAAGAAAAACAGGTTTATTTTCTGCCTTATGTTAGCTACTGACTAGTAATTAATGTTTAGATAGTCTATCGTTAACTATTTATGGTTCATTTCTAATATTACCACATAACAATAACAAAACCCCTAAGACTTTAAGCGCAGGAATCAAAATAAGTGGCTAATAACTTTAGCTGAGCTATTTTATGATGTGGTTAATGGTTATATTTTGGCAGAAAGTTCAGCAAAAAAACCCTAAGCCCGAAGGAACGGCTCAGGGTGGTAATTAAATTTCATCTACTTCTTTTAACTCCACCATTCCTGCCACTGTATCCGGAAAACAGAAACTCCAATCATCCTTTTCTTATTCCCGTCCTAGCCTGCACCGAAGCGCTAGGGTGTCTATGGGCTTTTGGAGTTTTCTCAAGAACCATTAGCCCTATAAAGCACACGAGCATTATCACACAAAATGCCCATAGCAACCGACTCCGCCTCCTTAGCAGTCAAATCCCCATCCTGAATCGCTCCCTCCAAAACCTGTGCCAATACTATCCGTGCCCACTTGGCTCCTAAGTAATATAATTCCGGGATATTGTGAGCATCAGAAGAATACAGAAGTTTACTGGTTGGGACAAATTCCAATAACTGCTGCACCACGCTACGCATCCCAGCTACACTTAAAAAAGGTACCGCTAACCCGAAATCTAAATACACCTGAGGATAGACGGCTGCTAAATAACCGGCTTCTTGGGTATAGGGATAAGATCCATGCAGCAGGACAATCGGAGCGTTACGGAAGCGTTGGTTTTCCAAAAGCGAACGCATATAAACTGGATTAGCCAGCGGTAAGTCTAAATCTGGGTCACCAAATCCTGTATGAAACTGCACAGGTAGTCCATGTTTAGCCGCAATGTCTAGGGCTTGGGTAATCAAAAAATCAATTAAAGGTTTATCTACCAGCCGCAAGGGTTTTCCCCTCAAGACTTCTTGCTTTAAAGCATCAAAACGTTCCTTAGCTACCTCCTCTGGTATTAGTTGAATATCCAAACCTGTACGATAAGCAGCAATACTCTTGAAGCCTACCACTTCTGGTGGGGGTGGGTCAATTTTATCGCGGAAATGGTCTAGGAAGGTAGCAAAGTCATCTATCTCACGGATGAGATTTTCTGCTAGATATTCCAAACGAAGGATCTGCTTTACTGGCACAAATTGTTCATGCCATTCTCTAGGAAGAATCTCATTTGGCAGAAAACCATCATCTAAGAAAATTGCTTCTAGTTGAGATGATGTAAAACACTGCTGGGTTAGTTTTTTTAATCCCAATTTCTGGCGATGCTCAAGAATTGCTTCTTCCTGTGGTTCACAGTCTAAGAGTTGGGAAATATCCCGGAGGCTTCGTTTGTAGAAAAGGCTGTTACGGGCATGATGATTAATGATATCAGGATCATAGGCTTCACTGAAGAAGGCAGGATAAGGATAATTAGCAGCAGCTTCAGGAGTTAGCAGGTTGTGAGCGTGTTGGTCAATAGCGGTGATAGTCCACAGGTTAATCATTTTAGATTATTAGATACTATAGATAATTGTCTGATAGTTAGCGTAAAAAAAATTTTCTTGAACTACGAAGGCACAAACTACCCGAAAAAGTCTAGGGCGTGTTTAGAGGATTGGTAGCGATCGCTTTGCTTGGTGGTGGGGTAAAACATTTTGATGGTGATACCTGTAACTGTGTTTTTGCCAGGATTGCTGGGAATATTATGAGTGTAACCCCTAATTTTAAGTCAACTAGAATACTCCTTAACCACCAAAGATGAAAAATTTACCGTTTCAAGTAGTAGTATCCCTAGCTACTTTGATCACGACAACTATAGCTAGTGCTAATGCTCAAAGTGTCGTTGCTCAGATAGATTTTGACCGCCGTAACGCCTCGACAGAGAAAGTTGCTGCACAAGGGAGAATGATCAATGAGTTGTGGCAACAAGCCAGTCAGTTACGAGGAATTGGTAAGTATAGTGAAGAGATAACAATACTGGAGCAGATTGTAAAACTTCAGCCAGACTCTTTCTTAGCTTGGTATTGGCGAGGGGATACGTTGAGTAGCTTGGGACAGTACGAAGCCGCGATCGCTTCCTATGATCAAGCAATTAAAATTAAGCCCAATTACCTTTTAGCGTGGTTTGAGAAAGGCAAGGCAAACCATAAACTAAAACGATACGATGCGGTGATTACGGCCTGGAAGCAAGCACTTTCAATTCAAGCTACATCAGAATTTGAACAGCAGTTGGTACAGACAATTATTCCCCAAAAAATTGCCAGTGTGCTGCTTTATGATTTGAAACAGTATTCTGAGGCGATCGCATTCTACAACCAAGTACTGGAAGTGGATGCCAAAGCTGCTTCAATTTGGATTGACCGAGGCACAGCTTTTTATCAACTCGGTCGATATGAAAAAGCAATCACCGATTGTGACAAGGCGATTCAACTTGATGCTCAAAACTCTTTGGCTTGGAAACAGCGAGGATTTGCCCTCTATCGCATCGGTCGCTACGAACATGCGATCGCTTCCTTTAAAAAAGCAGCAAAATACGAGCCTGACGATGTCGAAGTCGCTGGATTACTGACAGTGTTACAAACTTCAGGAGAATCTCAAGGGCAGTTACAAACTTCACAGCAGAGACTGGTTGCGGTTCGCACTGAGATCAGCACGGCTGAAGAAAAACTCCTTCTCCTTCGTAGTAAAACTCAGACAGCAACAACACAGCTTGAATCCTCTCAAGCCCAAATGCGTCAATCTCAGCAGCAGTTAGTTGCTCTCAGAGGCGAAATTCAAAGCGCACAATCACAACTAGAATCTTCTCAAGTAAAAGTGCGTCAATCTCAGCAGCAGTTAGTTGCTCTCAGAGGCGACATTAAAAGCGCACAATCACAACTAGAATCCTCTCAAGTAAAAGTGCGTCAATCTCAGCAGCAGTTAGTTGCTCTCAGAGGCGACA
>NZ_CEYLVT010000008.1:0-17089 GCF_982860115.1 Moorena sp. | reverse complement strand
AATCACAACTAGAATCCTCTCAAGTAAAAGTGCGTCAATCTCAGCAGCAGTTAGTCGCTCTCAGAGGAGAAATTCAAACTACCCAAGAACGGCTTAAATCCTTCAAGACAGAACGCCAAAGTTTAGAAAAGAAACTAGTAGCTGTGCGAGGGGAAATCAAAACTTCCCAACAACGGCTAGAAACCTCTCGCCGTGAACAACGAAGTTTAGACCAGAAACTAGTAGCTGTGCGAGGGGAAATAAAAACCTCCCAAGAACGGCTAGAAACCTCTCGCCGTGAACAACGAAGCTTTGAACAGAAACTAGTGGCTGTGCGAAAGGAAATTAAAACTTCTCAAGAACGGCTAGAAACCTCTCGCCGTGAACAACGAAGCTTTGAACAGAAACTAGTGGCTGTGCGAAAGGAAATTAAAACTTCTCAAGAACGGCTAGAAACCTCTCGCCGTGAACAACGAAGCTTTGAACAGAAACTAGTGGCTGTGCGAAAGGAAATTAAAACTTCTCAAGAACGGCTAGAAACCTCTCGCCGTGAACAACGAAGCTTTGAACAGAAACTAGTGGCTGTGCGAGGGGAAATCAAAACCCTACAAAAACAGCGAGACACTTTCCGCACTGAAGTAAAGACATCACAAGAGCGTTTAGTTGCTATTCGAGGAGAAATACGCAGTTTGGAAGAGAAAATAAATGTATCTCAGGGAAAATTACGTCAGTTGGACGATAAAAAGCAAGTTGCAGCGGAGAATCTACGTGTTGCAGAAGTTCAGTACTGTGGTTTACAAGAAAAGCTGAGTGAATTGGAGGTAGCAATAAGCCGAATCAGGGGTACACAACAGGCATCATACGAAGTGAAACGTTGCCCTCTTGCTAATCAAAGATAGGGAGGGTTGCGATTAGTTAAAGTGGGATTTTTTCTCATATATTTTACCCTTTCTAATTTGAAATAAAAACAACTATGCGTAAGCATTAAACTATCAGCTTAATGCTTACGCTAGCTGTTCGCTTAGCGTGGGTGGCACAGGCTACAAGCCTGTGAGGTAGAGCATTAGCTGACAGCTGAATTCTCACCAATATCAATACTATCAATATCGCTCTAATAAAAGCTCGACTTCTTCCTCCAATTCAAAATCTTTCATTGCTTCCCACTCGGCTTTCTTTACCGCTAGATAGGCTTGAGCCAATTCTACTCCTAAGGCATCCAATAGTACTTGATCAGCACTTAAGTTACCAATCGCTTCCCCTAAATTAGTTGGCAATAATTCAATACCCCTCTGACTACGTTCTAATTCTGTCAAATGTCCTGGATCTACTGCTACAGATTCTCCCAATTCCAAACTGTTACGAATTCCATCCAAGCCAGCCGCAATTACTGCTCCCAAGGCTAGATAAGGATTAGACGAAGCATCAACAGTTTTCAGTTCAAAATTGGTTGGACTCTCACCATCTGGGTTACTCGGTACCCTGACCGCAGCCTCTCGGTTATCGATTCCCCAACAAAGGAACGCGCCACTCCAACAATGAGGGCGAATCCGTCGATAGGAATTAGTGCTGGGTGTAGTTAGTGCCATTAAAGCAGGTAAATGCTGTAAAATTCCAGCAATAAACTGACAGGCAACTTGGGAAAGTTTCCCATCCTCTTCTGGATTCAGTAACAGGTTTTTCCCATCCCGCCATAGGCTGAGGTGGAGGTGACAACCATTACCAGCTTGGTCAGCTAGGATTTTGGGCAGAAATGAGGCAACCAGGTGATGTTGAAATGCGATCGCTTTTACTGTCTCCCGGAAGGCTATTTGTTGATCTGCCGCTGGTAGGGCTTGGGTGTATAGTATAGAAATTTCCTGTTGACCAGGACCAGATTCTGGGTAATACTGCTCTACGGGCATCCCTTGCTCCACCAAGGCTTCAGCAATGTGGTCAATTACCTGCTGATGTTGATCCATTGCCAGCGTCGAAGCAAATACGGTATTGTCTACCGGTAGAATCCCCTCAGGAGTTGGCTGCAGCAGGTAAAACTCATTTTCATATGCAGCAACCACTTGTAAGCCCTCACTTTCCGCTTCTGCTACCATCCTTTTGAGGAAGTTTCGGGGACAATACGGCCATGGGCTACCATTGTTGACCATATCCCCAAACACACGAGCATGACCAGGAGCATAGGGTAAGGGGGTTAAGGTTTCCCAATCCGGTACTAAGCGGATTTCACCGATTGGTCCCAAGCCACTGCCTGGGACTGGGGCATCTAACATCACCGGTAAAGCTTGCTGAGCTGGTGAAATACCCACACCGTGCTTGAGGTAGTCTGGTAAGGTTTTCCAGTGGACTGCTTTACCACGAATGATGTTAGCATTGTCGCACCAGAGGATACGCACAAATCGAATACCTAGTTCATCTATAGTGTTCAGGATTTTATTTTTCATTAAAAATTTTTTTTAAATTATTAGTTTTTATGGTGTTTAACTAGTAGAAAATATCCTCTCCAAAATATAGACTCAGTATATAATAATTAATGGTTAATTGTTACTATTGTTAATAGTTAATGGTTACAGTAATTAAGCATAAATCGGGTTTATTAATATAATTACTGGATTTCAGCCTTTGATTTATAACCAGTTTGACTCCGTGGGTGGAACGGGCATCTTGCCCGTTTTATTGCCGGACTGGCGGTCTCAACAGTGGCGAAGAGGCGGAAAATGAGAGCTCGCCCGTCTTCTGTGCGCACCCTACGCACTACTGATAATGAGGTGCATTGATGACATAGCACTTTCTGACCCCTCATCCTACTAATACCACTATTACCCATCATCCCCCTATTCTTGACCTCATGACTACCAAGGTCAAGACGTATCGGTCATGGATAAGGCTGAGATAGGAATCCTCAAACTGCTATCTTGGAATGTGTTAACTTGTCCATCCTGAAACAACTGAAGACTATGACACGAAAGATTATCCGTACCCCCAATGCCCCAGCACCTGTAGGACCATACAATCAAGCGATCGCAGTCAGCGGTCAAATGATTTTTGTCGCTGGTCAAATTCCCCTTGACCCTAGCACCGGTGAGATTGTTGGTGCTAATGATGTCGCCAAGCAGACAGAACAGGTAATGGCTAATCTTGAAGCTATCCTAGTCGCTGCTGGAGCTAACATCCCGGACATAGTCAAAACCACGGTATTTCTGGCAGATATGAATGATTTTGCCACAGTAAATCAGATCTATGCCAAATACTTTAACGAGGAAGACGCTCCCGCTCGTGCCTGTGTTGAGGTTTCCCGACTACCTAAGGATGTTTTAGTCGAAATTGAATGCATTGCTGTGATCTAGGGCTTGTCTGTCTTAATCTATACAGAAAAATCAATGGTATTTATCTAATCGATTCGATATTGAACCGTAGTTTTAGGAATTCTTGACATCAGTTGAATTTAGCGATCGCTCAGTAATAATTCCTATAATCAGTATCATTTGCCAAACGAGCTCTCTGGGGGATCGCTACCCAAATACCTTGGAGAATTCACTTTGCAGACATGCCCTAGGGCTTTCCTAAAAAGTTCCAGCTGCTGAAAAGGATTCGAGCTGGGTATCATTCTTGACAAGTTAAGATGACTTTATAGTTGTCAAGTACTCCATATAGTTTTTTAAAAACCCTAGCACTATCTATTTTTAAGGTATCTTTAAAAAAGTTTTATATTTTTTTTGTATAAATTTCATTTTTATAGATTAAAATTTAACGAAAAAGCTCAAAATAAATAAAATTGAAGTTAGCAAAAACATTGAAGTTAGCAAAAACTAGGTATTAATTTAAATTTAATAATTTTTAAATATTTCTTGAAAGTATTAATATATATGGAGTTTAGGCTTTCAAATGCAAGCAAAAATGTTGATTAAAATACAACAAAAGTCAAATAGTAAGCCAGTCATAGATATGATCCTTCAAAGGGTGGTTATTTAAGTAAGTTTATGATGAACAAAATGAAAACAAAAGTTCTGATTGTGGGAGCAGGTCCCTGTGGAGTTTTACTATCTCATTACTTGTTACGTCGTGGTAACTATAAAATCGACATCTATGACCGCCGCAGTGATCCCAGAACTATCTCTTTCTCTAAGTACAGAGCCTACCCCATTACCCTTAGCGAACGTGGACTGAGGGCTTTGAGAGAAATTGACGGATTAGAAGAAGTCCTTAAAGCTCAAGGAGTGGAAATCACAGGTACGATTTTTCACATCAAAAATGGCAAGAGTAAGTTTGTGTCGAAAAAGAAACCGCTGATTGGTATTGACCGTACTGCTTTGGTGATTAACCTGTTAGAGCAACTAACAGAAAAGTTTGACGACAGTCAAGTTAGCATCCACTTTAACTCTAAATGTACCCAGGTTGATTTCAAAGCGAAAACCGTGACGTTTGAGAACGAGACAACAGAAGAGTTAATTGTTAATTATGACCTGTTGATTGGTGCAGATGGCTGCGGTTCAGTGGTAAGAAAGCATTTGCTGAAAACAGAAGGGTTTGAGTGTGAACAAAACTACGTTCGTAGTCAATACAAAACGGTCTTCTTACCTCCCCCATCAGAAGAAGGACACAACCTGAAACTGGGTAATATGCATGGATGGAGAACGGAGGATCGGATCACCATGTTAGCAGTACCACAACGGAATAAGACAGTTAGTGGTGTTGTTTTTTTTCCCCACGACAATAATCAGGTAACAAGTCTTTCCAGCACAGAGGATGTGCGGCAATTCTTTAGTCGTAATTTTCCAGAGATAGGTAAGAGCATATCTGACGTAGAAGTCGAAGCTTTTCTTAAACGACCAATCTCTAAAGTTAGTAGAGTTTGGTGCAATCGCTATCACTACGGTGATAGCGTTTTGATTATGGGAGATGCTGCTCATGCGGTATCCCCATTTATTGGACAAGGTTGTAATTCGGCTTTAGAAGATGCAGTAGTTTTGAACAAACTTTTGAATGATTCTTCTGACAACTTAGTGAAGGTAGTTCCTGAGTTTACGAAGCATCGACTCGCAGATGGTCAAGCCTTGTTAGAACTCTCCGAGCATACTTTTCCTTTATCCAAGTGGTTATTTTTTGAGTATGTTTTGAGAATGAATTTTACAAGAATGATGAACAAAGTATTTCCCAAATATTGCTCGCCTTTCTTTTTTGACATGCTCTCCGAAACCACAGTTCCTTATTCAGAGATTTTGAAGTCAGCTCAAGGCTGGATATCAAAGGTGAAGAAGTCGAACGATAAATTCTTACAAGCTGAATGCTTACACTCTATCAAAAAATTATAATTATTCAATTGGAATCGTTATAATCGCAATCCTAAATCAATTGTGATAATTTTATTACCTGTTCCCTACTCCCTACGGTGCGCTTTCCGTAGGCGAATGAAATTCGCCACGGGTCGCACCGCTCCCTACTCCCTGTTCCCTGTTACCTTTACTAAAGCAATGACTAATGATGTTTTAAGTAGAAAAGAAAGGATATTTGATCTGTGGGCACCACAATACGATTTTCTATTAACTACAGTATTTTACCAAGCTCTCCACAAACGGCTGTTGGAGTATCTGGAACTGAGCAACCAGCCCAATGTTCTAGACCTTGGCTGTGGGACTGGTCGTCTACTTAATCGCCTAGCTAAGGAGTTTCCCACCCTTACAGGCATTGGACTAGACTTATCGACCGAAATGCTCCGCCAAGCTCGACAGCAAAACCAGTATCGGGAGCGAGTAATCTATAAAAAGGGAAATGCGGAGTCTCTACCCTTTGCTGAGGGTCAATTTGAGGTGGTGTTGAACTGCATTAGCTTTCTGCATTATCAGAATCCTCAACAGGTTTTCCTAGAAGTTAATCGGGTATTGAGTTCTCAAGGACGTTTTTACTTGATTGACAACACTGCCAATGAAGACGTAGCCTCTTTACCATTGTCCCCTGATATTCGTTTATACAGCCCTAAGAAACGGGAGGAATTTGGCAAGATAGCAGGTTTGTCATGTTTAGGACATCACTACCTCCTGGGGACATTTCTGCTCAGTATTTTTGGCAAACTGTCATGAAGCCCATATCTAAAGGTATAGGCTGTTGACATCTACTCCCCTTGTTACCCTTTCTGGGTGGCCAGGGGAGGTTGAATCCCCTACATGACCAGCTCACCTCATGGTCAAGGATATCTAAGTCATAACAGCTAAAGGTGCTAGAGGGTTTGACGTTTTTTTTATAACTAAAGAATATTCAATTCAAATTTGAAACAGCTTATAGCGTTTTAAATTATCCGTTTAAAACGGATATATATAAAGATTTTAGCAAGATTTTTTGTTCACAGTCCTTAAGTAGATAAAGATTTTAACAAAATTACTTCTGCTATAGATTCTTATCTATAAATGAACTATATGATGAACTACGAAAATATTGTGTAGTCAACACTAATGAAAACCTTATTAGCAACTGCCCTAGGAACTGTATTATTCACAAGTACTGCCCAAGCCGCAACATTTGTAGATACTAGAGAAGCCTTAAACCCTAATGATTTCCTAGATTGGTCTGAACTAGTTGAGGTTCCTGAGGATCTTGTAGGACCACCTTTACCCACCCTACCTAACCCATTTTCAGCGACTTCACCTGGGGGTCTTAATTTAAATGTCAGCATCCCTGCTGGAGAGTTTGCGCGTATTGATCAAACTCCTTTTTTCCCTGGTGCATTTGATGTAGGGGATGGGCTTCTATTTACAGGTCTTGGTAATCCTGGTCCACTGACTATTACCTTTGATACTCCAGTCTTTGGTGTTGGGACACAAGTTCAATCCGATCCTATAGAAATTTTTGACTACATAGCAACCATTGAAGCGTTTGATAGCTTGGGAAATAGTCTAGGAAGTTTTGAACGTCCAGGTGTAAGCGAGATAAATGCTGGCGGCGGCGTAATCTTTACTGGCGTGTTTGATAGCAGTGGTGACATCAAAACCTTGGTGCTTAATGCCAAAGAAGAGGGCGTTGATGTACCTTTCGCGATTAATGCCCTGAGTATCAGGTCTGTTCCTATCAGTGTTCCCGAACCCTCAGTGATATTGGGACTTTTAGTTATTGGTGGTACCGGGAGTATCGTTTCCCGGCTCAGAGGCTTGCCAGAAAACAACTAATATGGAGTCCGGTTGAATACTTATAATTATTCGGTGTTCGTTACTTGTTACTTGAAAATTTAAAATTGGCAAGTAACAAGTCACACTTAACAAGTAAAATGTATGCTTAACTTGAAAGACTAGTAGTTGAGTCCTCGTTTTTGATAACGATATTTAGCCACAATCGGGTAAACTACATTACGGAGCCGGTTGAGAGCTCCCACAGGACGATGAACTACTAAGCCATTCCATGGGGAAAATCGCAGGTTTTCAGCAGAGTCGTATTGTTTGTCAAAATCGATGATCTGATGCTTGACTGTAAGGCGACCAACCGTAAAAAATGGTGATTTCTTCTCACTCCAACGAATTGTGACATCATCGATGGACATTTTCGGGTTGGTTTGGAATTGGATACCAAAGTCCCAGCAATAAAGGGCATCGGTTTTTGATAGTTGTTCGATCAGCTCGTCTCGATAGTAATTGTCCGGTTTGCTTTCATCCAATCCCAGAGCCTTGGCGCGATTGATGAAGGGAAGTTTGGGAATACCTGGTCGGGACTGATATCGCATGCTTTGATGGGGAGGCTGGCATGAAACAGGGGTAAAGGCATATTTGATCACGGCGGGATAGTCAACAGGAACTAAGCCCGGTTGAGACTGATCAAAATCTGGTTTGAGTCCAAGGGCATAAGCAGAACCACTCCAATACCGTTCCGTTAATAAACTCTTTGGGGTTCGAGCTGTTACTTTAGCTAAAGCTAGCAATTGCCTGGGATGAGTCCTGAGCCACTTTTGGGCAGCTTTTTCTGACTCAACTATGGAGCCAAAAAATTCATAATAATATTTGATGGTTTTGATAAAAAAGATCTTGGCATTTTGAACAATAATATCTTGAGTGTTTGGTTCGTAGCTTTGTTCAAATCTTTCTCCTTCAACACCAATCACTTTCACAGACATTGAGCGTGTGTCTTCGACATAGTCGTTTTCAACATTTGTTCGCCCATTGGCAAATCGCAGCTGAACAGGATATTGTTTCGGTGTGGCAAAAAGTCCTTGCTTGAGGGAAATCCCATTGAGTTGCTCTTGAGTAAGCCGAGTTCGTTTCGCTAGTTCAGTCTTAATGCTCTGTTCATCAAAATCAAAAATTTCTAGGTTTCCCTCCACCGAGGCGTGGGTTTTGGCATGGGTATCTCGCAAAGCCCGTTCTTCATCCTTGTAAAGCTTATCCATCTGAATCCTGACTTGTTCGGCTACAAGATTGTAATAGTTTAGTTCGTCCTTTTCCGGATATTCTGTAAATAGCTTCATGGTTATTTTTATATAGAAAAAATTTCAGGAATTGGTGGTGATAAAAACTCCGTTAGTATAGCAGCCGATTTGATTCGGGTATTGTCACTTTAGTGAGCATATAGCTGGGGATTGAGACTCAAATTTGACTTAACTGGTGATTTATTAATCACAGAGCCAGCTAAATTTATGGTTAAATTTTTAATTGACAATACCCGATGCCTTGCTTACGGATTGTCAAATGTTACTTTATAGTTTTTATCTTGCTGTGGAGTATTGCGGTTTACCAGATCTGAGAGAGTATTTGTGTTTTGTATTACTTCCCAACCGACCGGGGAAAAGGTTTCTTTGTTGAAGATATTTTCTGCCAATAGGGGATTGGTCAATGCTTGGGAAAACGCATCAATTGCTATCAGTCGGTTAACCAGGGGAGGTACTGTCGCATTTGGTGGCACATCCTCGGCATAGAGTCCCACATAGAATTCTATATTGTTAACATCACCGTATAACCGTTTTAGTTCCCTTTGAGTATCTTCATCAGCTGTTATCTGATCGAAATCCGTCACCCGGGGAAACTGAGACATTTCCCGGTAATCATTATAGCTGGCCAGTTGAGCTTGACGACCTAAGTCGAGACTTTTCAATTCAACAGGTATTAGGAATTCCGGTGTGTTAAACAAACCAATTTTGGTGCCTGGTTGGGAACAGGTCTCCTCAAACAATGGTCCCAAGCCTTTATTGATCAGCATCTCATTATTCCAGAGGCTATCCATCATGGGAATTGGCTTGCTGTCATAAATCAAAGTCTCCGGAAGGGCACTGTGCCAACGATATACCAAATTAAATTCCACTGTCATCCAATTCTGGCGATACCACTTCTGATTGGTAAACGCTGCGGGATCCACAATGAAATTGAAGTAATAGGAGGTAATGTGATTAACATACTCTTCCACCACAATTTTCATGATTACCACCATCACGATGTTTCTGGCCGTTTGGAAGAGTCGCTCGTCATCCCAATCGGGATAATGCTTAGCCAGTAAATCACACAGGCGATTGTGTTCCCTCAGACACAGAACATTAAGCATTACATAGCCAATTTGGACATTGGCTCGTTCTACACCCATAGCAAATAGTTTTGCTTTCTTGGCTGGGTCGAGTCGCTTCTCATCATTGAGCGGCTCATACAACCCGTCAAACTCTGGCTTGACCACTCCCTTTTCTGGATCGTCGTAATAGAAGAGAGGATATTCTTCACCATTGATAATCTGGCTTTTCAGTTTCCCGCCCTGATGGGATCTCAGCATGTCTGTAGATTTTCTGTTCAACCCATAGACGGGACATAAATCGATGGCGTGGTTAGAGGTATTCTTTAATTTATTGTAGTGATCAGTGCGCAAAAAGCCATCCGTAAACCACTGCACCCAATAGGGAAACAGCAGGGTAGACTTCTCGGAATAGATGGTTTTCCCCTCTTGTTTGCGAAACAAAACAGCAAGGTCTTCGAGAGGGGGAAGGTTACCTGCTTTGTTGTACTCTGGATCGGGGGGTAAATGTCGTCCGCTCCAGGTTCGGTCTGTTAATGAGTCCCAAGAAGTATAGGGTGCGATCGCGCTTAACTTATGGGGACGAGTGGGAATTTTGTAGACGACATTGTTAATCATTGTTTTGTTGGCTTGACGTCTTAGAGAGTCGTTGCTTTGAATAAACTCCCAAATCCCCTTGAAGTTGTTTAAAGCAAAGTCTTCTAACCGGTTCCTAAATCCGTCTCTAGATGTATTCCTTTTTTTTGTCATCGAACTAGTTCCCTTTTGGATATATAGCCTTGAGAAATAGGTCATGAAAAACTATGCCTATTTCTCATAACGACAAAAACTACTCGTAACTCTTTACTACTCTAACCTTTGCCCTGTTCGCTGTTCGCTTTTGGCCTCACTCCTCTGTTTACATCTCAAATAAAAAGCCTAGAGCAGTATTACTTGTCCCAAGAGTTTTTGTCCCAAGAGTTGTTACCTTTGAAGTTACACATTTGTAATTATAGTGTTCTATCTAAATCTTATCCACAGTTTCAAAGGATTCTGAACCCAGTGGACTGGGCTTCCAGCCTTGAATATTGGCGCGCTTACCTAAAAGCGGTTGGGAGTGGACAATGGGAATGCGCACGGCTTCTTCAAATAAAATTTTATCCACTTGGCGATAGATTCTTGCTCTAGCATCCTGGCCTTGGGTCTTACGACCGCTTTCCAATAGCCGTAGGATTTGGTTATTCTTCCAACGTCCAAGGTCAGCGGTAGCATTAGGTCCGAAGTGGGAATAGTAGAAGTTATCTGGGTCGCCATATTCCCCAGTCCAACCCAATATAAATCCTTGGAAGCCAGGAGACTTTTGTCGGTCTTTGAGATAATCTTTCCAGGGTTTGGTTTTTAAAGTAACCTTGATACCAATCTTACCTAAGTCATCAGCTATTGCTTGGGCGATGGCTTTCGGATCAGGATAGTAGGGGCGGAAAATTTTCATATACCACAGTTCAAGGTCAAAGCCTTTGGCGTAGCCAGCTTCCCTCAGCAGTTGCTTCGCTAGCTGTGGATCATATTTATAGCTACCAAAATTGGGTGACTCAGACCAATCCAGTAGGGGTGGGGTGAAGTGAGCATCATTCTCTCCTAAACCCTGCCAATTTTTTTCGACAATCTTTTGGTGATTAATTCCTAATGCGATCGCAATCCGTACCTTTTGTTTGGAAAGGGGTTTGTAGTTGGTATTGAGGGATAGATATCCGACGTTGAAGGAGGGACGGAAAATAGATTTGAGGTTAGCCTCACCAACTAAATTTTCTAATTGCTTAGGAACTAGGTCTGACGTGAAGTCAATCTCTCCAGATTTCAACATGGTCAGCCGCTTCGCAATATCCGGGATGAACCGCACGATTACCTTTTCTGCTTTAGGTAGGTTTGGTTTCCAGTAGTTTGGGTTTTTTTCTAGGATAATTTCCTTGCCATTACGCCACTCTTTGAATTTAAAGGGACCTGTCCCTACTGCTAGAGATGAGTCACGACCATACTTAGAACCTGCTTTCTTGATGGCGGTTGGGCTAGCGATACCAAAGTAGCCTGACCCAATCATAGCTGGAAAAATGGTTAAGGGCTGTTTCAGGACAAATTGAATTGTATACTTATCTTTGATGACTATCTCTTGTAATAGGGATTTAGACTTTCCCTTGAAGCCACCAAATAAATCAGCCCAAATTTGATACTTTTTGTCTTTATCGCGATAGCCATATTTGTTTTCCGGGTCCCACCAACGCTCGACATTGAACTTAACTGCTTCAGCATCGAAATTAGTCCCGTCATGAAACTTCACCCCTTGGCGCAGTTTAAATGTCCAAACTCTGCTATTTCGAGACGCTTCCCAATCAGTAGCTAATCCCGGTTCCAGTTCAATGGTTCCCAGCTTGTATTCCACCAGGCGATTGTAAATTTGTTTCTGGACAACTAGGGATTCCCGGTCGCTGATATTACCCGGTTCTAGGTTTTCTGGTTGTCCCACTGCTCCGTAAACGATAGTCCTGCCCTTGGAATCCTTAGTAGGTTTAGTAGGGGAAGGAGTAGGAGTAGGAGTAGGAGTAGGAGTAGGAGTAGGGCTGGGAGTAGGGCTGGGAGTAGGAGTAGGAGTAGGGCTGGGAGTAGGGCTGGGAGTAGGGCTGGGAGTAGGACTCTGAGAAACAGTAGGAGTAGGACTGGGAGAGGTATTTTTACCAATCCAATTAGAAGGGCTAACGCAGTTAGAGAGAACTATAGTTAGGACAAAAGCCACAAGCAACAGTATGGGTCGCCATCGCCTCATTGATAAAACTCCTTTATATTGCGGCTCTTGCCAAGAATCGGTAACTAATAGGCATTAGTCATTTGTGATTAGTTTTTATTGACAGGACTTACCCTTGCTTGTGTTCCTAAACTCTAATTGTAGGGGTGCAATGGTTGCGTCATCACTATATGTAGTGCAACTTCTGAAGTCCTAATTGCTTTATGTTGATTTGGATACATGCTCCCATTATAAAAATAATTCCCGGAATTTTAGGGGTTAATTGTGTTGTTTAAACTTTTTGTGTTATCAAAAAAGTCCCTATCACTAAAGACACAATAACTATGGTAAAATCTATACCTGCTCCCCGTCCCCTAACCTTTCAAGGGTATGTTTTTTACAAAGACGTCAGGTGTGGGGTGTAGGGTGTAGGGTGTAGGGTGTGGGGGTACAGACAAGCGTGATTTGCGAGGTCTTGGGAAGGCAGCGCCTTCGTTGTTTTTCTTTTCCTCTTCCTCTGAGTCGTCCCATGTTTTACCCAAATGTAAAAAACCTACCCCTGTGAGCGTCCCCTAACTCCCTAACTAAAGTCAGAGCGATAACTGATCCAACCCTACAGTCAGTTTCCAAGGGCTATGACTCCGCAACAGTTCTACAAGCAATGGCAAGTGACCCATCAGGTTCTTGCTTGTATCTGTTCCCGTTCTAAAACCTAAAACCTAAAACCTAACACCTAACACCTAACACCTAACACCTAACACCTAACACCTAACACCTAATTATGAGAAAATGTTAAAAAAATCAGTCGAAATTTCATTTTTATAGTAGTTAGAGTTATACGATTACGATTGCATAGCTTGTAGGAGCGCTTAAGCGCACTTGGCAATTGCCGCTAATTTTGTGTCCATAACCCCTCATCAAAACAGGGTGCATTTAGGATATCCCATGAGTACACTTGTGGGATAGGGTCTTGACTCTAGAGCAGTTCTTATGGTTAACTACTCATAGTTAAGTGCGAGGGTAGCAGCGGGCAAGGTTTGTCCTACTCCTAGACGGAGATAGGTTCATTTTTAATGTCGCTCTTTTGTAATTTGTAATAAGTCGTAGTTAGGTCTGTATGGAGTAAGCATATGGATAGTGCTGTTGCGAGCAAAATGTTAATTGGTAATCACACCTATCAAGAGGATGAATTGAACTCAAGGGTAAACTCAAATGCGATCGCAAAATCAAGCTCTATTCTGGACTTGATTTCCTCAAATTCCGATCAAGTAAGGGTATTTGCCTTCGATATCCGAAGCCAACCCCACTTTCAGGGCAAGAATACACTCGAACCTTGGGCGTCACGAGCCCTAGCTGTAGCTGGTTCAGACGATGTCGTGATGATTCCTGGAAATCTGGATGCAGAGTACTACGACTGGCTGAAAAATCTTGGCTTAGGACCCCAGAAAGTGTTTGCCTTCAACCGTGAAAATGAACCAGCACTGCTCTCAGAGCTGATAATGCAAAAAGCGGATGAAGTTAGAGCATTTCTTGCATCTATAGGAAAACCGTTGGTGTTTGTTCCCTATTATTCGGCAGATGTAGATAAAGAGGCGGCGTCAACAATTGATGCCGTTTTTTTTGGCTGTGATCAGTCTATTACCTTAAAGTATTTTGACAAGTCCACCTTCAAGTCCTTGTGTCAGTCTCTTGGTATTCCCACAGTACCAGGAACTATCCTGAGTAAATCATCAGACTCTCAGGATTTTGAGACAGAACTGCGAGAGGAAATCTTAGGTTGGCTTAAGGATTATGAGACGTTACTGATCCGGGGCGCACAAGGGTCTGTAGGCTCATCACTTTATCAAGTTAACAGCAGTAATATCGAAACTCATATCCCAAAAATGCTGGCATCGACAGAGAGTTGTTTTTTAATTGAGCCATTCCTCAAAGTCATTACATCCCCCAATGACCAGTGGATGATTGGCAGCAATGGAGAAATTGCTCATCTGGGCATAACATGCCAACTGTTTAATGGGTTAAAACATATCGGTAACGTGAAAGGAAAACCCTATTCAAGCCGGATAGAAGGGTTAATTCGCGATTACTCGTTCAAAATTGCCCAGCAGATGCGAGATGATGGCTATCTTGGCATCTTAGGCATCGATTATATTGTCACAGATCAAGGAATATTTCCGATCGAAAATAACGCCCGACTGAACGGATCGTCCTTTGCGTTTTTTATTCTTGACAAGTTGTTTGGTTCTAGTGACTACGATGGATGCTGGAAGGTGTTGAGACTTAAAATCGAACCCTGTAGTTTTAGCAACCTACGGGAAAAGATTGGTTCCTTAATCTACCAGGGTAATGGGACTCATAATTTTGTTTTTCCTTATGAATTTGACACCTTACAAACTCAAGGGGATGTTACTCTCCTAATTGTAGCTGAGGATTTACATCACCTGGAATACGTTGAAAAAGAGCTATTATCTAAACTAGAGATAGCAGCTCTTAATTGAACTAAGGATTGATATAAAAAAAATACGACAATCATCAGATTAATTTATCCATTTAAATGGAAAATGGTCAACCTAGGCATTTAAATTAGGCATGTATGTAAATTTATTCTAGGCTTTTTTCATTTTCCATTTTCCTTTTTTTTTTTACCTTTTCCATTTTTACTTTTCCTTTTTACCTTTTCTGTTATTGATTTTACATTAATTAAATCAAACAGATGATTATAGTGATTCATAATCTAAACCAAATCAATATGTACATTATCAATAGCCCAGTTATCGAATCCAGAACCACTATGGTTAACCTGTAGCCAGCGGAATTGAGTAGCACTAGTTATAGCATCGGTGTCAATGCTCTCAGTAATAGTTGTCCAACTGATGTAGTCTTCTGTGTCATACAAACCCAGTCTTACCCAAGAGATACCGCTATCAATGGAATATTCAAGAGCGATATCTTCCCCAGAATCTGCATTCTCCCCTCCATTATTACTATTACCAATGATCAGATCAAAGGAAATAGTACCGCCACGGGAAACATCTAGGGCTTGGGTAAGAGCATAACGGGAGTTATCTTCTGCAGAACCGCCATCAAACCAAAGGGAGTTGCCATCGCCACCAAAGTTGGTATTAACTTCACCATTGCTAATTTCTGCCCATTGGCTATTATCGCTATCTGGGTCAAAGTCATCTTCAAAGATCAAGCCATTCAGTGTCAGGTTATCAATCAGCAGCCCAGAATCAACCGTAGAATCGGCCATATCCACAACTCCTATACTGAAGGTAAACGTGCCAGCTGTTGTAAACTCGTAAGTAAATGTTTTGTAGCCAGTTTGTAAATTAAAAGAAGTTGTGGAGGCGACAAAGTCACTAGTTGTATCTGCTACTTCTAACAAGTCCCCTGAGGAGATAGAGACAAAGGCAAAATCGTTATAAACATTGTTGGCAGTGTTTTCATTGGTGATGAAGTTCCAATCAAAGGTCAAAATGTCACCAGCTTCTACAGTAATTGGTGTGAATTGGATAGCTGAGCCTTGATTAACATTCCCATTGCCTAGTTGATCTAACTCTGCTGTTTTTAACCCCAAGAAGTTTTCCAGTTGAGCAATGCTGACAGACTGGTTTCCATTGGTAATTAATGCTTGGTAGCTTCCTTGAGTTGGCATGATTCCAAGTGCCTCTGTTTCAAGTCTAGCATTGCCGATAGTCTGCCAATTGGTAAAATCACTGCTCTCGAAACTACCTTTTTGAAAAACATCTTGTGATGTCATAGTTATAATAATCAGTCAGAATGTGTTTAATTTCGACGATAACATCAGGGATTTTTGATTGTGTAAGTGATTCTACTATTTTATTTAGCTAGGATAGGATTTGGCATATTCGGATTAGGAATTAGGCATTAGTACTAAGAAGATTTTAAAGTTTATGTAAAGTAGCTGGTATAATCTTGGTATAATCAAACAAGTAAAGTGGAGATAATGGGATGTCTAGAAGCATCTCTGTGATCAAGGTTGGGGTTTGGTAACTTTTAAATTAGTAATTTTAAAATTACTAATTGTGATTACTCCTAAGCCATTACCCATTACCCATTACCCATTAGTCTGTAGTACTAAGTTTTTTTATGCATGCTCTATCAATTCCAACTTGGATTATTCACATTTCCAGTGTTATCGAGTGGATCGCTGCAATTTGGTTAATCTGGACCTATGGTGAAATTACTGGTAATCGTGCATGGTGGGCATTGTCTTTTGCGATGTTACCAGCATTGGTCAGTGCTATGTGTGCTATCACCTGGCACTTTTTTGACAACCAACAATCCCTGGAGTGGATGGTAATACTCCAAGCAGCGATGACGGTTGTAGGTAACTGTACCCTCTGTGGAGCAGCTTGGTGGATTTGGCGTTCAGCCTAGGGTTGCTACCAATGTCAGGGATAAGTTTTACGAAAATCACTCAGCTATCAGCTATCAGCTATCAGCTTATGTGCTACGCACACGCTACTTGAGGTGCTATCAGCTGACGGCTGACGTTTTACCAATCATTTTGACAAGCATTTTTCCTAATCTTCAGATGATTTCTAAAGAAACATTATTTACCATTTCCCTATTTCCTTACCTAGGATTCTTGTGGTTTCTCACTCGTTCTGGACAAACACCCCGTTTAGCGCTAATCGGATTTTACGTCCTCTTGGTGTTTGTTTTTATTACCATTCCAGCTGGGATTTATTCTGAGGTAGTTTATCAGGAAGCATTAGCTGATGTGGATTGGCTACATGGCAGTGCTGAGTTTTTTTTAACCCTGTCCAATACTTTAGTAGTATTGGGGTTCCGACAAGCAATTATGGAACATATAGCAAAGGGAACAGGGAGTAGGGAGTAGGGAGTAGGGAGTAGGGAGTAGGGAGT
>NZ_CEYLVT010000007.1:0-84520 GCF_982860115.1 Moorena sp. | reverse complement strand
GAGGGGCTGTGTGCGGAACTTGCTTCCGCACCTTGTAAGCCCCGTGGAAACCCCCTTTGGCGGCGCTGCATCGCTTTTTGGTATTCCTGGCTTTGCTCCTGCTACAGGCAATGGATTCTAACCAGTTAACCCCTGAGTCTAACCAAAGCAACGATCAATCAATGGATTCTGACGTTGCACCCCACCCTTGGGACGAACCACTTTCTGATCCCGAGGCTCAAACCGATGAGCCATTCTCTGAAACACTACAACCCCATGAAGGAAATTCTAAAAGTACGTTTCTTTTGTTGGTGGTGGTGGGCATGGGATTGGGTCTAGTATTTTTAACCGGCGGCTTTTATGTTTTTACCCGTCCCTGTGTATTTGGGTCTTGTAGTTCACTGAATGAAGCTCAGCTATTGAGTAAAAAATCAGCAGACACCCTCAAAAAACCTAAATCGGGAAAGGACATTCTCGAAGCTCAGAAGGAATTAAAGACAGCGATTGAAGCACTCAAAGCAATTCCGTTTTGGTCAATGAAGCATGAAACAGCACAAGAGTTGCTTCAAGCCTATCAAGTTAGAGGTAAAGACCTAGATCAGTTAGTGACAGCCATGCAAATGGCGGCTAGGGCAGGTCATAAAGGGAAAAATCCTCCCCATAAGGCATCAAAGTGGATAGCAATTCAAAAACTGTGGCGAGAGGCAATTGCCCGCCTTGAACAAATGCCTAAGGAGAGTAGCCTTAATGCTATAGCGCAACAAAAAATTAAGCTATATAAGGTCAATTTAGACGAAGTTAATCGGCGATTAGTCAAAGAAAGACAGGCTAATCAAATTATGAAAGCGGCTAAGAAAGCGGCTCAGATTGCCCAAGCTCGCCAGGGTGTAGCCCAGACTTTAGAGGAATGGCAACTAGTTTTTAGTACTTGGAAAACTGCATTAGACCGTCTCAACCAAATTCCTAAAGCAACAACCGTTGAAGAGGACAAGCAACGACTGCAGGAATTCTATAAAACTAATCTGGCCAGGGCGCGCGATCGCAAAACCCAGGAAAAAATTGCTACCAACGCCTACAATCAGGGACTACGTCTAGCTCAGTTGGCTCAAAAAGCTCAGGGAAAGCAGCAATGGTCGGTGGCTGCGATTCATTGGCGCAACGCTTTAAATTACGTGAAGCAGGTTCCTAACTCTACATACTACCATAAAAATGCACAGTCTTTAATTGAGCCTTATCAAAACGCCCTTAAAGCAGTTCAAAGCAAGTTGCAGTTGCAGGTAAAGTTAAAACAAATTGGTAGTGATCTTGAACAAATCTGTACTGGGGAAACTCGAGTTTGTAATTACACCATTGATGAAAGTCTGATTAAAGTAGAATTAACACCTACTTATATGTATCAGGTCAGACAAACAGCCATCACCGCTCAAGTTAGAGGTGATGTAGAGGCTCACGCTGGCATCGTCAATCACGTATTGACTTTAGAAGATGCCCTCAAAGGGATTAGCTATAATTCCGATATCCCTATGGAAATCTATACCGCTGATGGGGCTCTGATTCAGGTACACAGTCCTCCTAGTGTAAGCCTTGGCAATTCCCGGTAATTTCCGGGATTGCCAACTAGGATGCAGACTCAGGATTTACTTCCTACGTTGGTTTGGTCATGACACCCAGGGGTGAACTCCAGCTTCTGGCTCTGTCGCTAATCATTAAGATAAAGGCAAAATGTGTGGTTAGCTCAACAAGCCATCCCAACATTGTCTAGGAACACATTACCGAATTGAGATGCATTAATCATGCAAAATTATGTTTTTGTTATTGACACAAAAAAGCAACCATTAAACCCCATTTCCCCAAAGAAAGCTCGTCGGTTATTAGACAAAGGCAAGGCAGCGGTTTTCAGAATGTACCCGTTCACAATCATCTTGAAGACTGCGATTGATAATCCAACTATCTCACCTTGTCAAATCAAGATTGACCCTGGCAGCAAGGTCACCGGATTTGCCCTAGTCCAAAACAACCAAGTTATTTGGGGAATGGAATTAGAACACAGGGGAGGATTGATAAAAAAAAAACTAGAGTCTAGAAAAGCTGTAAGACACCGAAGGCGTAATCGCAACACCCGCTACAGAAAACCCAGATTCCTTAACCGTAGACGAAAAGAAGGCTGGCTTGCCCCTAGCTTAGAGCACAGGGTTTTGACTATTGAAACCTGGGTGAAACGATTAATTAAGTTCTGTCCAATCAATCAGATTTGGGTCGAAAGAGTTAAGTTTGATACCCAGAAAATGCAGAACCCTGAAATCAATGGTGTTGAGTACCAACAAGGTGAACTAGCTGGCTACGAAGTAAAGGAGTACTTACTTGAGAAATGGGGAAGAGAATGTACCTATTGCGGTAAACAGTCTGTTCCCTTGCAGATCGAACACATTCACCCAAAGTCATTGGGTGGAAGTAATCGGGTCAGTAATCTCTGCTTAGCCTGCGAAAAATGCAATCAACGGAAAGGAAACAAACCCATAGAGGAATTCCTAAAAAAGAAACCAAATCTACTTCAGAAAATCAAAACTAAAACTAAGCAACCATTACCGGATGCAGCAGCGGTGAATACGACTCGTAACAAGTTAGTAAAGGTACTTCGATCAATCAAGTTTGTGGTCACCGGAACGGGAGCGCAAACCAAATACAACCGGACTAGATTAGGACTACCTAAGCAGCACTGGATTGATGCCGCTTGTGTTGGGAATATTGAGACCTTGGTCTTGAAAACCTCTCAGCCGCTGTTAGTCACTTGCAAGGGGCAGGGAGGGAGACAGAAAGCAGCACTTAACAAATACGGTTATCCCATTAGACACAACCCACTCAAACCAATCAAAGGCTGGCTCACTGGGGACATAGCCAAGCATCAAAAACTAGGGATAGGCAAAGTCACCCCTAGAAGCAAAGGAAGCTTTGGATTTACCCCGTTAGGAATGAAAGGTTATAAGAGCTGCTTTCCTCAAGATATATCAGCAATACACCGAAAAGATGGATACACTTACAGCTTTTGCCAGCACATGCCGGAATTTACCTGGAAATAGTCGTCCTAGACGTTCCTGGCACTTAGTTAGGAGAACTGTGAAGTAGTAATCATGATCTTTAACACTGGGTTAACCTAAATTAACCTTAAGTAATATCATGAAAGAAGTTACACATTGAGATTAGAAGCATTGTTATCTGAGCCCCTGCCTCAAGTAAAGTTTCCTGCTAGTGTTTTCAAACTGACCAATGGCTTGAATGTCATTCATCAATACCTAAGCGCTACACCAGTAGTAGTGGCGGATGTGTGGGTTGGTGCTGGTGCGATCGCAGAACCACAAGAATGGTCTGGCATGGCTCACTTCTTGGAACACATGATTTTTAAGGGCACCGAGACCATTGCTCCTGGTGTGTTTGACTATGTGATTGAAAGCCACGGTGGTGTAACGAATGCGGCTACTAGCCATGACTTTGCTCATTTTTTCGTAACCAGTGCTTCTGAGTACTTAAAACACACCCTGCCTCCTTTGGCAGAATTACTCTTACATCCTGCTATTCCTGAAGAAGAATTTGTCCGGGAACGGTGTGTGGTGTTAGAAGAAATTCGTGGCAGTTACGATAATCCTGATTGGGTGGGATTTCAAGCTCTTTCTGAGAGCGTTTACCAACGTCACCCCTATGGCAGACCGATTCTGGGTACTGAAGCGGATTTGATGGCTCACTCTCCCCAACAAATGCGCTGTTTCCACCAATGCCATTACCAGCCGGAAAATATGACTGTGGTGATTGTAGGTGATATTGACCAAGAGTCAGCATTAACTATAGTTAACCAGTCATTTCAAGATTTTCCTTCCCCCACTGATTGTCCTAAATCAGAGGTGATAGCTGAACCACCATTTATCGGAATTAGGCGTCAGGAACTAAACTTGCCTCGCCTGGAACACGCACGTCTATTGATGGCTTGGCACGGACCAGGGATAGATCAGCTTGGGGATGCTTGTGGTTTAGATTTACTCTCTGTGCTTCTGGCTGATGGACGCTCTTCTCGCTTGGTAAGAGAATTAAGGGAAGAGAAACAATTAGTGCAAGACATTGGTAGTAGTTTCTCTCTACAGCGTGATTCGAGTTTGTTTACTATTACCGCCTACCTAGAACCAGAGTACCTGGAACAGGTAGAAGCAATAATTAGGGAACACCTGTGGCAATTGCAACAGACACCAGTGTCAACCACAGAAATCAAACGCTGTCAACGTCAGCTCTATAACGACTATATTTTTTCCACAGAATCTGCTGGTCAACTTGCTGGTTTGTATGGTTACTACAGTACTATTGCTACAGCAGAAGCAGCCTATAGTTATCCGATTGAGATTCAAAAGCTAACAGCTAATGACGTAATGCAATTAGCCCAGCGGTATCTTTCTCCCCATCGCTATGCTATCACAATTCTCAACAGTATAGCTTAGATCGTAACTCATTTTTAGATTCAAAAGCTGAGATATTTAGATCTAATTAACTTAGCTGATACTGTATCTTTATACCATCGCCTGAGCTATCACAATCCTCAAAAGGATAGCTTATATTTTAACTCATTAAAGGTAGTAAATCCTCACAAAGGCATGTAGTAAAAGTGGTAATTTGTGCATTTAAAATTTGGAATTTAAAATTTTCCTAAGACCTAAGACTATCAAGCCTAATACCTAAGACCATCATGCCTAATATCACACTAAAGCAACAACAGAATATCCATCGCACAGTGCTAGATAATGGCATCGTGGTGATAGTAGTTGAAAATGCTGCTGCTGATATCATTGCCAGCCGTCTATTTATTCGGGCAGGTAGTCAGTGCGATCCACCAAACCAAGCTGGGCTATCTCACCTGGTCTCAGCAGTTATCACCAAGGGAACCCAAGAATTATCCTCCATAGACATTGCCGAACGAGTGGAGTCTATGGGGGCTCAACTTGGTGCTGATGCCGCTAACGATTATTTTCTACTCTCCCTGAAAACCGTTGCAGCTGACTGGTTTGAAATGTTACAGCTAGCAGGACAGATTTTGCGATCGCCTAGTTTCCCAGATGCCGAAGTAGACCTAGAAAGGTACCTAACCATTCAAACTATTCGTGGGCAACAGGAGCAACCCTTTAACATTGCCTATAAGCAATTGCGACAGGCAATCTATCAAGACCATCCCTACGGCTTTTCGGTGTTGGGAGAAGAAGCTACGGTATCTACACTGGATCGAGCTGACTTAGAACACTATCATCACACTTATTTCCGCCCTGATAACCTCATAATTAGTATTGCAGGTCGTATTAACTCAGAAGATGCGATTAAGCAGGTAGAGCAAGTGTTTGGGGATTGGCAAGTTCCCGATACACCCCTGAGCAAACCCTCCTTACCCTCCCCCATTGCCCAACCCTGCCAAGTGACCACTGCCCAAGACACGCAGCAGTCGATTGTGATGCTGGGTTATCTTACCTCAGCCATACAAGAGGCTGACTTTGCTACCCTCAAACTCCTGAATACCTACCTGGGGAATGGTCTTTCTAGCCGCTTGTTTGTAGAACTCAGAGAAAAACGGGGTTTAGCCTATGATGTCTCAGCATTGTTTCCTACACGCCAGTCGGCTTCTACGTTTATAGCGTACATGGGAACAGCACCAGAAAATACAGAAACTGCCCTGGTTGGTCTGGTTACGGAAGTGGAACGCCTTTGTTCTCAACAACTGAGTCAGGATGAATTGCAAGTTGCCAAAAATAAGCTTCTTGGTCAGTATGCACTAGGTAAACAAACCAATGGTCAGCTCGCTCAAGTCTATGGCTGGTATGAGACGATCGGGCTAGGAGTTGAGTTTGATACCCTGTTTCAACAAGATGTGACAAAGGTTACTCCAGAGATGGCTCAAGCAGCAGCTAATCGCTATTTCATTGAACCTTATATTTCTTTAGTCGGACCGGCTGAAGCAATAAACTTCCTCAGTTAACAGAGCAAACCAAAAATTTCAGGTCTCTCCCGTGTTTTATGTTTTAACCGGGGGAGACCTCAATTTATTGTTGTCTATAAATCCGCTTGAATCGATAAAGTTAAATTAAGTCGTGACAAGATTTAATTGGCTGTAAAGATATGGATTCTATAGACACCACTAACAGCATTATCGGTATAACTATCTTTGGATCAGTAGCCCTTAGCTTAGGGAATTTGCCAGCAGTTGCCCTTGAAGCCAATGGCGTTGTCCCAAAACTGGCTCAAGCAATTACCTCAGTCAAAATCAACCGACCAACTCTCGACATTGGTAGTGAAGGGGAAAGAGTATCTGAATTACAAGCAGTTCTTAAATTATTAGGGTATTACACAGGAGAGGTAAATGGGGTCTATGGAGATAATACTGCGATCGCTGTCTCCAAGCTCCAGCAACAAGCAGGTTTAACTCCCCATGGCATCATGGGAGCTGCTGAATGGAATTTTTTGTTTCCAAGCATCCCACCCAATCCAACATCCTCAACCTCTACTTCCAATCCCTTACCCTCAGCAAGTAGAACACCACCAACCACCTCTGATGGCATCTCAGCTTCATCGTTTCCGACGCCTTCCATCACAGAAGCTATTACCCAAACCACCACAACTCGTCCCAACCCTTCTTCCCCAGCAAGTACCACTGGCTTTGGTAATCGCACTACCACAACAGGCAATGCGGTGTCTGTCGAGAGAACTAAGCCTAGCGCTATAACGTTACCAATTCTCCGACAAGGTATGCGTGGTCCAGCAGTCCAGCAATTGCAGAGGCGACTGAAATCTCTTGGTTTTTTAAAAGCCACAGTGGATGGGGTATTTGGAGAGGTTACGAAAGCCGCAGTTCAAGCCGCTCAGCGCAAGTTCAAACTAGAACCTGATGGCATTGTTGGTCCTGCTACTTGGAATGCTTTGCTACGTTGATGAAATTTTTGTTGTTCCCGTAGCGTGGCCGTTCGCGCAGCGTGGCCTACGGCCTTAAGGCCATGGTTGACGATTGAAAGTGAAAAGTTAACAGTTAACAGTTCACTAATCAACCGTCAACAATACACTAGTTATATTTGTAGTTATATCGTGTCCGGTTGACTACTTATCATCCTTGATTGATATTACTGCTTTGCTTGTTTCTGTTGCTTGACTTCTTGCTTCAATACAGAACTAATTCCTAAGAGCTAATTTGTAAAGTAAATATTAAGAAGCCTGAAAACCTTGCTATGATTGTCTTTTTGGTATTAAATAGTTCAATTGTTCTAGTTTAGCGCAAGCCTTATCCTACAAGGATTACAGCGAGTTTACAAATTAGCTCTAAAGCTCCCAAAGCTAAAATCCCTAGGGTAGAAGCAGGTTCAGGAACTTTTTCACCTGTAGACAATGACAGCTCAGCACGAGATACAATGGCATCATCTCCATAAAATACTGGAATCTCGCCACTATTGGCATTAAAGACGTTGACGATTTCTCCTGAGTCGTAAAATTCCAGTAAATTTAAAGACACCGATTGCTTAGTTCTTACTGGGAGATTGCGGATCAGATCAATAATAATAGTATCCAATCCTATGATACCAAATATATCGGTAGTAATCAGGGCATTGTTTGGTGTCAGGTCTAAAATTAGTTCCGCTTGGGATAAGTCATTGATTGATGTTGCCAAGTCAGAAAAATCAAAGCTCCAATTCGTATCTTCATCAATCCCATTACCAAGGGTAGTGTTATCCCCATTCCTTTCTATCGTAAAATCGCCGTTTTGTAGGGTTTGACCAATACTAGCATTTAGTATTGTTGCAGGAGTTGAGCTCCCAATCGCTTCAGCTGTGAAATCAAGACGACTAGCCAACGCTTTTCCAGGGATTAAGCAACTGCTCAAAACCACGGCAACTGTAGCCACTGATAACCCTTTTAAACTAACCATGTTGATGCCCCCAAACCAAAAATCACGTTAGTGTTAATGGCAAAATAACTGTATTATACTCCGCTCACGAGAATTTGGTAACAAAACAAGCGATAGTCCAGATAAAGATTTATGAAGTCTTTTATAAGCATTCAGGCATCAGAAAATAAAGGACTTTAAGCCTCCTTACTTCAGTCAAGGGTGGTGACGCTATTTTTTCTAGATTTCTGGGAATTCTGTAAATGTAACTCAAATGCGATTTGTCAGTCAAGCAGGATGGCACAAGCAAATGATATTCAAATCTTTAGCCCAAGGGGTTTCCAAGGTTTCTGGGAAAGTTCCCCTTCGCCTGATCTTGGTCATACCATTTGTCCTGCAAATCTTCGCAGCTGTGGGACTTGTGGGATATCTGTCCTATAGAAACAGCAAGAGAGCGGTTAATGATGTTGCTACTCAACTGCTTGAAGAAGTCAATGCTCGGGTTGAGCAGAATTTGGAGGCTTACCTAACCATTCCTCATCTAGTTAATCAGATTAATGCCACTGCCATCAATCTAGGTCAATTGAATTTGCAAGATATTCCTCAATTAGAGCGTTACTTTTGGCGGCAGCTTCAGATCTTTAATACCCTGACATTTACTGGATTAGGCTTAGAGAATAAAGACAACCTAGGAGCAGAACGATTAGATGATGGGAAACTGATACTAAGAGTTTCCACCAAAGCTAGCAATCATATTTTTTACTCCTATTCTACTAACGAATCTGGGGAGCGATGTAGCGCGGTCTTGGGGGAAATCCCCATAAGTGACTGCATCAAGAAGCGTCAGGAAATCCTAGACAGTATTAAATTTGATCCGCGCACTCGACCATGGTATAGAACTGCTGTCAAAGCTGGTCGCTCAACTTGGAGTGAAATTTACCCCAATACTGCTGGTGTAACTGCCTATCTCGGTGCATCAATGCCGTTTTACGACAAACAGGATAAATTGCAGGGGGTACTCCTAACTAATATAAATTTATCACAAATCGGCAAATTTTTACGCAGTATAAACGTTGGCAAAACTGGACAAGTTTTTATCATTGAACCTTCGGGAATGCTCGTAGCAACCTCTACTGGTGAGAAGCCTTTTCGCACTACTCATCAAGACTACGGAGCCGAACGATTTAAAGCAACGGATAGTAGTAATGCTTTCACTAAAGCTACGGCTCAATATTTATCAACCAAGCTGAATCAAAAACAACCAATTCAACGTTTACAGCAATGGGAATTTGCTGTTGACGGTAAACGAAAATTTGTACAAATACAGCCGTTTCAAGATGAGTTTGGCTTGGATTGGTTGATTGTGGTAGTGGTGCCAGAAGCGGATTTCATCGAACAAATCCACGCCCATACCCGCACTACTATTGCTTTATGCCTAGTAGCATTGTTACTGGCAACAGAAGTCGGAATCGTTACATCCCGTTGGGTTGTCCGGCCTATCCTCCAACTCAAGGATGCAGCCATTGCTCTAGAGAAGGGACAATTTGACCAAATTGTCAACCAGGAGCGCTCCGATGAGCTTGGGGTTTTGGTTAAGGCATTTAATAACATGGCAAGACAATTGCAAGAGTCGTTTGCCACCCTAGAAGCCAAGAATACTGAATTGCAGCACCTCGATCAACTGAAAAACGAATTTTTAGCGAATACCTCCCAAGAACTCCGCACCCCCCTCAATGGCATGATCAGTATTGCTGAATCCCTGATGGATGGTGTTGCAGGACAATTGCCCTCCAAAGCAAACGCTAATCTTGCCATCATTGCATCTAGTGGAAAAAGACTAGGGAATTTAGTCAACGATCTCCTGGATTTTTCCAAGCTAAAACACAAACATCTTGAACTTCAAATTAAGCCAGTCAGCATGCGAGAAATAGTCAATCTCGTCCTTGGACATTCCCACTCTCTAATTGCGAAAAAACCTTTGCAGTTAATTAACTCAATTCCTGCCGATCTGCCCTTGGTCGATGCTGACGAAAATCGGCTGCAACAAATTCTTTATAACTTAATCGAGAATGCTATTAAGTTTACTGAATCTGGTAAGGTGGAAGTATCAGCTGAGCAGTTACCCGTTAGCAATGACGAGTTACCAATGTTAGTCATTACTGTCTCAGATACAGGAATTGGTATTCCAGCAGATAAATTAAATCGGATTTTTGACTCCTTTGAATCAGTAGATTGCTCCAGGACTAAAAAATATGGCGGGAGGGGTTTGGGATTAGCGGTTACTAGACAGTTAGTCGAGTTACACGGTGGCAAAATTCATGTGCGATCGCTTCGCCTGCCAGAAGCACAATGTCGCCTGGGAGGATCCCCTAAGCGTACGCAAAATAAGTCTGGTTCCCAGTTTACATTTACTTTGCCAGTGTCTCAGAGGCAGGTTCAGCAGACCTCAGCACTGTTGCCAATTGAATCCATCGCTCCAGTTCCGGATTTGACGAATGAAACCCCGAACTTTACTGGAGCCTTAGCAGCAGACAGTGGATATATCAAAATTTTGATTGTGGACGATGAACCAGTCAACCGCCAGGTTCTTACCAATTATCTTTCCATGGAAAACTATGCGATCGCTACAGCCACTAATGGTTTAGAAGCTTTAGAAATGCTCTCAACTGGCTTCCAGCCTGACTTGATATTACTGGATGTGATGATGCCCCGCATGACGGGTTATGAAGTTTGTGCAAAAATTCGCCAGAAGTTTTTGCCCAGTGAACTTCCGGTGATCATGTTAACCGCCAACAATCAAATTTCCGATTTGGTGGAAGGGTTTACGTGTGGAGTAAATGATTATCTGACTAAGCCTTTTTCTAAACATGAATTGTTAGCCCGAATTAAAAGTCATCTACGGCTTTCTAAAATTACCTCTGCTTATGGTAAGTTTGTCCCCCATGATTTTTTGCGCTTCCTAGGATATGACAGTATTGTTGATGTTAAATTAGGGGATCATGTTCAAAAAGAAATGACTGTTCTTTTTGCTGATATTCGTTCTTTTACCAGCCTATCAGAACAGTTATCTCCTCAAGAAAATTTTAACTTTATTAATAGCTATCTGAGTCGAGTTAGTCCAGCAATCCGAGCTCACAATGGCTTTATTGATAAGTACATTGGAGATGGAGTCATGGCACTTTTTCCTGAGTCAGCGGATGATGGGGTTCAAGGTGCACTTGAGATGCAGCAAACAGTTGCGGTCTACAATCAGCATCGGTGCCAAAGTGGTTATGTTCCGATTACTATCGGTATTGGTTTACATACAGGTAGCTTAATGCTAGGAACAATCGGTGAACAAAAGCGGATGGAAAGTACGGTTATTTCTGATGCAGTTAATCTTGCTTCCCGCTTGGAAGGATTAACTAAACTTTATGGTGCAGGGATTATGATTAGCCAACAAACCCTCTATAACCTGAATGAGTTTCAAAAGTACAGTTATAGGTTTCTGGATCGAGTCAAAGTTAAGGGAAAAAATAAACCGGTGGCAGTATTTGAGCTATTTGATCAAGATCAGCCGCAACTGAAGCAGTTAAAGAGACAAACTAAGAGTAACTTTGAACAAGCTGCTTTTCTCTACCATCGCCAAGCTTTCGCCCAAGCTGAACAGATATTTCAGTCAGTTTTACAAACCAATCCCCAGGATAAAGCAGCCATGCTCTATGTCAAACGCTGCCAAAGGTATCAAAGCTATGGGGTGCCAGAGGACTGGGAACGGGCAGAAGCGTTGCATGAGTAATAATTCGGCGTTGCCCAATTGTGCAATAATTGAGGGTAATGGGTAAAATAATTCAACAGCATAATTCCGTCAAAGACACTAAACTATTGACAAAATTATGAACACTCTGCTCTGATAAATCCACAATCGGTAACGTAAATTCTACATTTCCATAACACTTACTAATCGAGCGGCGGTAAGCTGGATCATAATGAGTTTCAAGCAAATCTCCTACCAAAGCATGACCTTGACCCTCATCAATCATTCCATACCACTGGTTAATTTTTTTCCAGCCATAGCGAGACTGTAGACACTCTAGCTTAGTTTTGAAAAATTCAGGGTTAGTACCCAAGTGAGGATACTCTTGCAACAACCATTCAATTCGACGTGCCAGGGGTAACTCAACTTCCACACAGCTAGCATCTTTCATATTTTGCCATACTGAATGAGGCAAATAAATTTGTCCAATCTTATTGCTTTCTGCTTCCACCCATACTGGCTTATGGACATCAAAGTGTTGCAATTTTTCCAATAGCAGGGATTCAAACCATTTTTGTGAGGGTTGAGATAATGGTTCATCTTCCCACTCTTGACCCAGCAGGGAACCTCGATGATTGGCTAACTCTTCTAAATCCAGCACCTGGACACCTCGCTGAGCAAGTTGCCGCAAAATCAGGGTTTTCCCACTACCCGTTAGTCCACACAATACTCGGTAAGTAAACTGTTGTGGCAACTGTTCTAATTGTTCCCTTACATAAGCTCGATAGGTTTTGTATCCCCGGTCGAGAACTGTAACTTGCCAGCCAATTTGAACTAACACTGCTGCCAAACTCTGGGAACGCTGTCCACCCCGCCAACAATAGACCAAGGGATGGTAATTTTTATCCTTAGCAGCAAAGTGACTTTCTAGATGTCGAGAGATATTACCAGCAACTAGAGAGGCACCAATTTTACGAGCTTCAAAGGAAGACACTTGTTTATAGATAGTCCCTACCTTAGCCCGTTGCTGATCATCGAGCACAGGTAGATTAATCGCACCTGGCATATGATCCTCAGCAAACTCACTTGGGGAGCGCACATCAATAATTTCGCTGTAGTCTTCTTCCTTTGGCTGCTGGGTATAGTTATGCGATCGCTGCATTCGATGTTCAATTCTGTGTTTCGTGACATACTGTACATCATAACTGCGAAAAACGCTATATAATTCATTTTTTTTGTATCATGAATAGCTAAACTATACTCCTGTTTTCTAATTATTTAGAGGATAATTTTTCTGATATCTATCCCTATCAAAATACCCCAGGTTACCCTGATAATCAAAATTATCTACTAATCCTAAATTAACAGGATTACCCCTTTATGCTCTCTAAATATCACGATTTTTCGCTCCTTTTTGGCAACAGGCTTTCCCCATACAAATTTTAGAGAAGGTGGGATGTAAAAAAAAATTTTGTTCACACGGATCATATCAAGTTAATTTTGTCAATATTTTCGTAAATAAACTTTATAAAACCTTTATCTACTCAAGTTACTTTTGTCAAGATTTTTGTAAATAAACTTTATAAAGCCTAGATCCAATCAAGTTACTTTTGTCAAGATTTTTGTAAATAAACTTTATAAAGCCTAGATCCATAAGCGGGCGACTTTTTGATTGATTAAGTGGGAAAAAATATGCTATAGTATTAATGTCGCGGGTGGCAAATCCCAGACATTAATATAGAGCTAATGGGAAGCGTAGGACTACTGTCCAGGTAGCAGCACCCAATGAATCGTCAATCCACTGAAAAGCTACGGCTGAGTAAGAATCTCCGCACCTGCTTCTTTCAGAGGAGCTTCGCCAACGCTAACAGGCCGCAGAGGATGTCAAAATAGTCCGGACACTTATGGTAAAGTAGCTGCTTAATAATGGAATGATTTTAAGAGTAGGTGCGCGCCTTAAGCGGGGGAGTAAATTGCCCTTGGGTCGCACCTGTAGAATGGGCATCTTGCCCGTCCTTTGATCTGTTGGCGCGGCCAGGATGCCCACTCTACTCCTATTCATCCAAAGACTGACGCAACGCCTTTTTTTTGGCAACTTAGCCCTGGGTAGACAATTAAAAAAATTGCGGTGGGACCCCGGTCGGGAAACCCGACCTAGGGAACGCGCACCAAGAGAAAGGCAAGTAGCCTGCAATCCTTGCATTGTATTCGTTCTGGATTCGAAAAAATTTCGGGAGTATTGAACTTAATGATGAAGAAGCATAATTTGAGGCTGAAGAAGGTAGCAACTATATTAGTTGTACTTATTACCATCCTCTCGATGGCAGTAGTTCCATCGGCTCAGGCTTGTAGTCGGTTAGTCTACAAAAGTCCAAAAGGACCAATTACTGCCCGCAGTATGGACTGGTTTCATCAACCCGATGCTAAGCTCTGGGTCTTTCCGAAAGGCATGGAGCGTAATGGTGGGGCTGGTACCAACTCAATCACATGGACTTCAAAATATGGCAGTATCATTACCTCGAGCTATGACATCGCCACCGTTGACGGTATAAACGATCAGGGTCTCGTTGCCAATCTCCTCTTTTTGGAAGAGACGGACTACGGTACAATTGAACCATGTGAGAACACCTTGTCCGTTGGAGGCTGGGGTCAATATGTCCTTGATAATTATGCAACCGTTGCAGAGGCAGTTGAAGCACTGGAAGCAAAACCCTTCGAGATCGTCACAGCCACCTTTAATCAACTCTTTAATGCAAACCTTATCTCCGAGGATACGCTGCCGAAACCACTTATACCATTAATGGGAGAGTTAAAGTTTGGACTTCACCTAGCGCTCTCGGATACAAGTGGAGATTCAGCGATCTTTGAATACATTGATGGTGAACTAAAAGTCCATCATAGTCGTAAATACGATGTACTGACCAATGACCCGACCTTTAATAAACAGGTTGAAATCAAGGACTATTGGGAACCCATTTACACAAATAAGAATCCGGTTACAAATCAGTTATTTCTGCCAGGCAGTAACAGTTCCTCAGATCGGTTCGTCCGGGCTAGCTATTACTTGGATGCAATGCATAAGAAGGAGTTTATTCAACAGAAGAAAAAACGGCGGAATGAGTTAGCTGCAGCGTTGGGCATCATCCGCAACGTCTCTGATCCACTCGGTCTGGATAGTTTCGCCTTTACCACCACCCAATGGCGGACTGTTGCGAGCCAAAATAAAAATCCAAAGCGTTTGGCCTACTTTTTTGAATACACCAAGAGTCCGAATCTTTTCTGGGTTATGATGAGCAAGCTGAAGCTTGAAGAGGGGGCAGATGTGATGGTGCTTGAAAAAATTGATGATATCAACTTTGCAGGCGAGGTGTCAGGACATTTCCAGGATAGCGCTCCCTTCTCCTGGGATATTTCCGCCACTATGAATAACTGATGATTCTGGGAATCAATAGTCTAGTGGAATTCTCAATTTTGTAACTTGGCTGAGGGGGCGAAAGTCGCCCCCTCAGCTAAGTTGCCTTATCAACCTGCTGAATGTGGGATGTAAGCTGTGTAGCAGCTTAGTGTGTGAAATGAATCTACACCAGAAGCCAGTATCGCCATGTGTTCATTGCCGACTAATGGTTTCAAGTATTTGCGTACATTAACAGCTGCAAAATTGGCGTTGCTGAATTAAGGAATGAATGTGCGATCATCTGGTTTTCTTAAAGCCCCCGTTGGTTCCCCGAGCGAGCAATCCCTCGCTCAGGGGAAGCAAGAGAGTTTTTTCGCCCCAGAATTGGGCTATCCCTTATCAACATATTTGTTTAGGAAAAACTTGAAAAATTTTAGAAATGATTACTTAGAAGTAAATAGAGATTTATTGACTTGACAAAGCTGAATTTAACAAGCAGGAATATAGTAATTCATACCCATTAGTAAAGGGCGATCGGAGACAGATCACCTTTGCAATCAGTTAGCAGTCTTATGTCTATGTAGTCTTTGTTTAGAATCTAAGATTCATAAACAAAAGAATTATGACAAAATAGCCAAGTGCGGGATAGCCAAGTGCGGGCAATATCATCTAATCATCTTAGACGTCAAAAAAATTTTTCACACGTTTTATATCAAGTTGTTTTTGTCAATAGTTTTGTAAATAAACTTTATAAAGCCTAGAGCCACTCAAGGGACTTTTGTCAATAGTTTTGTAAATAAACTTTATAAAGCCTAGAGCCATAAACGGGCGACTTTTTGATTGATTAAATTGGAATAAATATGCTATAGTATTAATGTCGCGGGTGGCAAATCCGAGACATTAATATAGAGCTAATGGGAAGCGTAGGACTAGTGTCAAAGTAGCAGCACCCAATAAATCGTCAATCCACTGAAAAGTTACGGCTGAGTAAGAATCTCCGCACCTGCCTCTTTCAGAGGACCTTCGCCAACGCTAACAGGCCGGAGAGGATGTCAAAATAGTCCGGACACTTATGGTAAAGTAGCTGCTTAATAATGGAATGATTTTAAGAGTAGGTGCGCGCCTTAAGCGGGGGAGTAAATTGCCCTTGGGTCGCACCTGTAGAATGGGCATCTTGCCCGTCCTTTGATCTGTTGGCGCGGCCAGGATGCCCACTCTACTCCTATTCATCCAAAGACTGACGCAACGCCTTTTTTTTGGCAACTTAGCCCTGGGTAGACAATTAAAAAAATTGCGGTGGGACCCCGGTCGGGAAACCCGACCTAGGGAACGCGCACCAAGAGAAAGGCAAGTAGCCTGCAATCCTTGCATTGTCTTCGTTCTGGATTCAAAAAAATTTCGGGAGTATTGAACTTAATGATGAAGAAGCATAATTTTATGCTCAAGAAGGTAGCAACTATATTGGTTGTACTTATTACCATCCTGTCCATGGCAGTGATACCACCGGCTCAAGCCTGTAGCCGGTTAGTCTACGAAAGTTCAAACGGACCAATTACTGCACGCAGTATGGACTGGTTTCAGGACCCCGATGCTAAGCTCTGGTTCTTTCCGAAAGGCCTAGAGCGTGATGGTGGGGCTGGTGCCAACTCAATCACATGGACTTCGAAATATGACAGTATCATTACCTCGAGCTATGACCTTGCCACCGTTGATGGTATAAACGATCAGGGTCTCGTTGTCAATCTCCTCTTTTTGGAAGCGACGAAATACGGTGATCTTGAACCAGGAGAGAAAGCCTTGTCCCTTGGAGGTTGGGGTCAATATGTCCTTGATAATTATGCAACTGTTGAAGAGGCAGTTCAAGGACTGAAAAAAGAACCCTTCCAGATCGTTACAGCTAAGTTTGATGATCTAGTGTCGGCAGGGCTTCTCTCCCCGCTGCCGCCACCACTTCAAAAAATTATGGGACAACTGGAGTTTGCACTTCACCTAGCGCTTTCGGATCCAAGTGGGGATTCAGCAATCATTGAATATCTTAATGGTGAGCAAATAATCCATCATGGTAATCAATACGATGTGCTGACTAATGATCCAACCTTTGACAAACAGCTTGCCCTCAATGAATCTTGGCTTACCCTCAATACCTATTGGGGTGAACAGACCAAAAATGGGTCGTCATTTCTGCCAGGTACCAACAGTGCCACATCTCGCTTCGTCCGGGCTAGCTATTACTTGAGAACCATGGAGGATAATGTTTTTAAATCCAGACTGGTGCAAAATCGGCGTAGTGAGTTGGCTGCAGCGTTGGGCATCATCCGCAATGTCTCCGATCCACTCGGTCTGGATGGTTTCGCCTTCACCACCACCCAATGGCGAGCTCTTGCGAACCAAAGGAAGACGAGTCAAAAGATTACTAATGATCCAAATACCACCTACTTTTTTGAATACACCAAGAATCCGAATGTTTTCTGGGCTGATATAAACAAACTGAACGCTCAAAATGTAGGTGTGATGGTATTTGACGATGTTACAGATCCGTTCTTGGCAGGCGATGTGTCAAAACGGTTCGAGAAAACATGTCCCTTCTCCTGGGATATCTCCTCCACCATGGATGACTGATACTTTGTAGGTTTTTGATTACTGAATGATCATAGGAATCAATTAGTGTAATTCTCAATATTTGAACTTAGCTGAGGGGGCAAAAGTTGTCTCCTCGCTTTTGGAAAAATTTTTCGCCAAACTCAAACAGTATTGAGCGATCGCGAAGCGTCTCCCCTGGAGAATCACTAAATCCCTAATGACTATTCAGAAACTCAAAAATACTGAATCAAAGACTCCAAACCTTGATGTGATTAGTTCAGGACTTACGCAGAGACAATACATAATAGCCTTCAAAGCTATAACGTTATAGTTTTTGAACTGTATATATAGTAAATTTGCCTAAGTCCTAATAGTTGATAACTTGCTTTTTAGGCGATTCTATCAATTTTGAATACAGTTTTAGTCGTGCTAAGGCACGACTAGTATAATTATCAAGATTTTAACTTAATCGTAACTCAGTTTTTTCTTTATGGTTTCATACAATACCCGACAACAAATCTTTTCCCTAAACATGGCGTCTAATGTAGTTGCTGCAATAAAAGAAGATCAGCAAGATCTACAAGCCTTGGCAACTGAAAAACTTAATGCAATTTTCTCAAATCCCGATGTACAAGCATTAATTGGAAAATGGGAACTCGTATGGGGTGCAGCTGTTTATCAACATGATGGCCAAATAATAGACTCTCAATATGCTGATAGTGTCATGTATATGGCAAAATCTCTGGATAGTGAGAGATCTGACCGTTACGTCATTGCTATTGCTGGGACGAATCCAGCATCATTGTTTGGTTGGGCTGTGGAAGACTTCTGGGTCTCGAAGACTAGGCTCTGGAATCAGGGCCGACCATGGGAGTCCGATCCTGAAGACCAAACAACAGTCGGTAAGCGAGTTTCTGCTGGCACGAGTGTAGGACTCCGTATTCTTCTTGAAGATATGAAATCTAACGATAAGTCTCTTCTAGATTACCTGAGGGAGCAAATGAACAATGCTAGCAAGCCAGTTTCAATTACTGTCTGTGGCCATAGTTTAGGAGGTGCTCTTTCACCTACCCTTGCCTTATCATTGATGGATCGACGCAGCGATTGGGACCCTGAGAGTAAGGCAACTTTATTGGCTTCACCTTCAGCAGGGGCAACTCCTGGTAATGACCTATTTGCTGAATATTATGACAGTCAGCTAGGTGATGTAACAGATCGCATTTGGCATTACCTTGATTTTGTACCTCATGGGTGGGGACAAGATACGCTAGAAGAAACCAAAACCTTCTACAATCCATACATTACCACCACTACGCTAATTAATTTGTTTGTTGATTTGTGTCTAGATCTGAGTGAACGTAGTGGTGTGATATATAAGGATATCTGCTCCAAGCAGGAGGAGAGTTTCACCACAGAGTATAACCCTGATGCTCCCAATGTTTTGGGTAATTTTACAGCTAGTTTTCTCTCAAAACTGATAGCAAGAATGATATTCCGTTTTTTTGATATTAATCCAACTCCAGATCAGATTAATTTCTTGAGTGAAATCATCAAGCCAATAATTGAGGAATTAATGGGAATTAGTGAATCAAGCACGGCTTTAGACGAGCAAAAAATTAAGATTGCGGTCGCACCATATGTACAACAGATTAGAGAAAAATTACCAACAGAGGGATTGATAGCAAAAAAGGTCGCTCAGGAAGTGGAAAACGATATAATAGACATTTTGTCAAGTATAGGGGACTTCACCAAGTATCTGTCACAGGCTCTTTACCAACATGTAGATCCTTACTGTGAATATCTGGGGATTAATGAGTTTATGGGTTTGATAAGTTAATGACATCACGGTTCCCAATCCTGCTGGTGTTTCCAAAAGCTAAACTTCCACAAAGATAGCTGTTGAAATCTTACCTTATTGTAGAATCAAAAATGTGAGAATATCCAAGCGAGCAGGTGATATGTGAATAAGTAGCTTGATTTCTAAAGGATTTCAAGCCTGTGGAGAAGATAAGTTATATCATGTCCGGTTGAATAGTTACACTTTAGATGAACACCAAGGAAATCCCCCCTACCCCCCTTTCAAAGGGGGGAAGCAGAAGGGAATATTGGTTTAAGAGGATAAAGGTTTTTTATCACTGATTATCCGGACATGATATTACAGACTGCGGTCAGTGCTTTTCTGTATTTCCGCAGCATTGCGTCAGCAAAACAGGAAGCTAACTCCAACGCTCAAAATACCGTTTTGGGTAAGTTTGGGTAAGTTTAGTAGAACGGTGTTGTCAGAGCAATAATCCGGGGTAAATCGGTAAAGGGCAAGCCTCAAACGGCCTAAAATCCTTCCTAAACTGGTAGTCCGCCCCGATTTATTGAGCGGATACGAAAATAGTAACTGAAAATAGTAACTGGATAGAGGTGAAACTATGAATCAAGATGATGTTCGTCAGCCAAAAGAATTAGTAGAGGGAGAAATCGGAACCAAACATCGGCAGACATGGATAAAAGGGAAGCAAGTACAACTAACAGACATAGAAAGCGCCCTACTATTAATCCCCGGAGTAGAACAAGCTTATGTATTAGCTCATCAAACTTTATTAGTAGCTTATGTGGTAGTTGCCGGAGTCTGGAACCCCCAACAATTAAACTCCCAAATTGAACAGCAGTTACCTCCATGGATGATGCCTGGAGCTTATGTACCCCTATCCAGTTTACCTTTGACTGACAAAGGAAAAGTAGATGAAGTAGCATTAGAAGGTTTCCCAGTAATTGACGATAACGTAGTCCAACAATGGGAAGCCAAACTGAAAGCAGTCCCCGAAATAGAAGAAGTAGCAGTGGTAGTGCAACAGAAAACACTAAAATTATCACCATTGCATATATCAGACTTGCTCCCATCAGAAGAAATCAAACTGCCTAATAATGGTGCAACTCCTGTAGTAGAAAAGTCAGTTCGCACAACAGAATTACAAACCCAATCAACATCAGGAAAACTAGCCATCAGTGAAGCAGAAGCAATAAAGTGGCCGAAAGATGCACCAACTACTTTAGCACAAGCTTTAGAACGAGCAGCAAAACAGCATGGGGAGACGAATATAATATATATTCACTCAGATGGAGAAGTAATAACTCAAAGCTATAGTGAGTTGTTGGTAGAAGCTCAAAGAATATTAGGAGGGTTGAAGCAATTAGGTTTGAGACCCAAAGACAAAGTAATTTTTCAACTAGAATCAAATCAAGATTTGATCCCGGCATTTTGGGGTTGTTTCTTAGGAGGATTTATACCAGTACCAGTATCAATACCCTCTAGTTATGACGAGTCAAATAGTGGTCTGACCAAACTGCAAAATACTTGGACTTTGTTAGGACAGCCTCTGATACTCACAGATAAGAATTTAGCTCCATTAGTAAGTGGGTGGTCAAAACGTTTGAATTTAGGTAAGTTGGAGCTACAAACCATAGAGGAATTGCGGTCAAGTGAAGTAGATAAGAATTGGTATAATGCTCAGCCAGAGGATATAGCAATTTTCCTACTAACTTCGGGTAGTACAGGGGTACCGAAGGTAGTGAAGCAAAGTCATAAGAATTTATTAAGTTGTAGTGCAGCAGCAGTACAGATAAACAATTTGAGTTCTGAAGAAATTTCCTTAAATTGGTTTCCTCTAGATCATGTGGGTGGAATAGTATTGTTTCATATGAGGGATGTGTATTTGGGATGTCAGCAAATTCATGTACCAACACAGGAGATATTGAAAGCACCGACACGGTGGTTAAATTTGATGTCTCAATATCGCACAACAATTACTTGGGCACCTAACTTTGCTTACGGGTTAATTATTGATCAGCTTGAACAACAAGACAAAATAAGTAGTGAAAATTCTCAATGGGATTTATCCTCTGTAAAATTGATCGTCAGTGCAGGGGAAATGATAGTCGCCAAAACTGTCAGAAAATTCTTGCAATTATTGGCTAGATACAATCTTCCACCTCAAGTTATGCAGCCTGCCTGGGGAATGTCTGAAGTTTCCTCAGCAATAACGTTCTCGAAAAACTTCTGGTTAAACTCAACAGATGGTCAAAAATTTGTAGAAGTAGGACCTCCCATTCCTGGATTTACCATCAGAATAGTTGATAAGGAAAACCAGATAGTCTCAGAAGAAATAACTGGGAGGGTGCAAGTCAAAGGCGCATCAGTTACCTCCGGTTACTATCAAAATTCCACGGCAAATCAAGAAGCTTTTACAGCAGATGGTTGGTTTAACACAGGAGATTTAGGCTTTCTGAAAAACGGGTGTTTAACAATTAACGGACGACAAAAAAACGTAATTATTATCAATGGTTTAAACTACTATAGCCATGAAATCGAATCAGTCGTAGAAGAATTACCAGAAATAGAAGTTTCTTACACCGCAGCTTGTGCCGTACGGAAAACTAACAGCAATACGGATAAATTAGGGATATTTTTCAGTAGTTATAAAACCGAAGATACAGAGTTATTAGGTTTATTAAAAACTGTCAGAAAACAGGTAGTGAATGGAATGGGAGTTAATCCAGATTATTTAATTCCCCTAGACAAAGAATTAATTCCCAAAACTTCTATCGGTAAGATTCAACGAGCTTTACTGATTAAAAAATTTGCCACAGGAAAATTCCAAGAAATTTTAAAACGGGTAGATTTAATTACCGAAAATAATAACACAATTCCTGACTGGTTTTATCAAAAAACATGGCGACGAAAACAAGGAAATTATCAACCACAAAAGTTAGCTAAAATTGGGGTAGTTTTAGTCTTTTTAGATGACTTAGGATTAGGTGAAAAACTCTGTCAAAAATTAGAGGAAAATGCTCAAGCTTATGTGCAGATAGAATTAGGAGAAACCTTCAAAAAAGTCAAAAAAAATCACTATATAATTGCTCCAGATGTTCGAGAAGACTATCAACAATTATACCAATCTCTAGCAGCAGAAAATATCAAAATTGGAGCTATTATTCACCTGTGGCATTATGATAAATATACTACTGGAGAAATTACTGACACAGAAACTCTAGAAAGAGTAGAAAAAACAGGAATTTATAGCCTTTTATTTATACTGCAAACTTTTGGTAATCAGAAGGAAAATGATCCTGTGCGATTACTTTATGTTGCTAATCAGAGTCAATGTCTGAATTCCAAAGAAGTTATTGCCTATGAAAAAGCAACAGTACCAGGTTTGTTGAAAACTATTCCCCAGGAAAACCCTGAGTGGGATTGTCGGCATCTAGATTTACCACAAGAATCATTAGAAGTCAATAGCAATACGATACTTGAGGAACTAACTATTGATGCTAAAGATTCAGAAGTAGCTTATCGAGATGGAGAGCGTTGGGTATCAGGTATCAAGAAAATTAACCTGCCTTCTTTACCATTAGAGCCATTACCATTCAAAGCAGGAGGAACTTACCTGATTAGTGGAGGGTTAGGAGGAGTTGGTGTGGAAATTGCCAAGTATCTCCTGGAAAATTATCAGGCTAAACTATTGCTGTTAGGCCGTACACCCCTACCAGATAGCAACAGTTGGGAAATTTCTTTACAAGAAGGAGGTAAACTAGCAGAGAAAATCAAAACTTACCAACAATTACAAAAACTAGGTGGTGAGGTGATTTACCAAGGGGTGGATATTGGCGATCAAAAAGCAGTACAGGAGGTAGTACAGCAAACCTTGTCTGGATGGGACGTTCAACAACTGGATGGGGTGATTCATTTAGCCGGAAGTTACCATGAAAGTTTACTGAAAGAGGAAACAAAGCAGAGTTTGGCAACTTTGCTTCATCCTAAAGTTCGGGGTGCTTGGGTATTACATCAGCTGGTACAAAAACAACCTGATACCTTGTTTATCAACTTTTCTTCTGCCACTGGTGTCTTTGGTGGTGCGACAATCGGTGCTTACGCAAGTTCTAACAGTTTCCTGGAGAATTTGACTCATTATCAGCGCTCTCAAAGAGGGTTAAAGAGTTATTGTTTTGCTTGGACAACGTGGTCAGAAACTGGTATGAGCAAGGGATACCAAATGAAATATCTCACCCGCGCTCAAGGTTATTCTGATATGAGTGTTTCACAAGGTATGTCTTCAATGTTAGCAGGGTTATGTCGTAACCAAGCTTACTTAATGGTGGGTTTAGATGGTAGTAATCTTAATATCAGAAGGTTGACTTCTACTTCAGATAGTTTGCAACAATTAACAGCTTACTGGACTACTAATGGTAAAGGTAAACCCAATGTGAGTCTTCTCGAGCATCAGGTACAGGATGCGGTGGGTAAACCTAGTAGTTGTGCTGTAGTGGAATTGGCAGAAATGCCTTTGACTGAGGATGGGGATATTGATATCGGTTTACTTTTTGAGGGTAATTTGGGTCGTTTAACTCAAGAAAAGGTAAAGCCCAGGAATGAGATGGAGCGTCAAATTGCTCAAATCTGGCAGGAACTGCTTGGGGTGTCCCAGGTGGGTATTTATGATAATTTCTTTGAGTTGGGAGCAAATTCACTTGTGGCTACTCAGGTGATTTCTCGCATCCGACAGGCTTTTGGGAAAGAACTAACTTTGAAGCGTTTATTTGAGTCACCGACTATTGCTGAGATAGCCAAAATATTGGAAGTACTAAGTCAACTAGCAACAGAAGAAAACACATTAGAATCTGAAACAGAAGTAGACTATGAGGAGGAAGCATTATGAACACAATTGATTTCGTGTCTTACTTGCAAAATTTGGGTGTTAAGTTGTGGATAGATGGAAAGCAACTCCGCTATCGTTCTCCAAAGGGAGTAATAACCCCAGAACTTAAAAAGAATATAGTTGATCGCAAAGCAGAAATCCTAAATTTGCTTAGGGAAGCCCAGACAATTCATCAATCTGTAGCTACCTCGATTCAGCCAGTTTCTAGGGAGCAAGCAATCCCGTTATCATCATCACAACATAGGCAATGGTTTCTAGAAAAAACTGGGCTAACGAAAACTGCCTATCATGTACCATTACTAATAAGTATAGTAGGTAAATTAGACTATCTAGCACTGAAAAAAACTTTCAACCAAATCATTGCTCGCCATGAAGCTCTGAGAACTACTTTCAGTGAAATCAACGGTACGCCAGTACAAGTAATTACTCCCATTTCTGAACTAGAACTACCTTTAATCGACCTAAGTGGGTTAACAGAGGCCGAGCAAAAAATCAAACTAGCACAACTAATCCTCCCAGAATATACAAAAACATTCAATCTAGAAGTAGACCTTCCCATACACGCTCACTTGTATCAACTAGGAGCAACGGAATACAGACTGTTTATAATGATGCATCACATAGTAATTGATGGTTGGTCACTTGGTAATGCATTAGCAAAAGAACTCTCAGCCATTTACAATGCTACAGAGCAAGGCCAACCATGCCCATTACCAGACTTGTCTATACAATATGCAGACTTTACAGTTTGGCAAAGGAACTGCTTGCAAGGAAAAACTCTAGAAAGCCAACTAAGTTACTGGAAGCAAAAGCTGCAAGACTTACCCCAACAACAACTCCAACTACCCAAAGACCATCCCCGACCTGCAATCGAAACTTTTCAAGGGGGTTTTGTTCCCATATTTATACCACCAGCAGTAACATCAAAAGTAAAACAATTCAACCAAAAACAGGGAGTCACCTTACAGATGACCATGTTAGCGGTCCTCAAAATCTTGCTTTATCGTTACAGTGGTCAAGATAGTATAGCAGTAGGTTCTCCCATAGCTAACCGCAACTTCAGTGAAATAGAAGGATTAATTGGTCTTTTTATCAACTTCGTAGTCATGTACACAGACCTGGGAGGGGAACCTAGTTTCACAGAAGCATTAAACAGAGTCAAAGAAACAGTCCTAGAAGCTTCTGATAACCAAGACATACCCTTTGAGAAATTAGTAGAAGAGTTGCAACCAGAAAGGTCTCTATCCAAAAATCCCTTATTTCAGGCTGGGTTTATGATTCACAGCGACGAAGCATATAGACCACCCTTCAACTTACATAACTTAGAGGTCAATCTAGCTTGGGACGAGTTATTCAGCTTAGGTAATGACAACGGGACCGCCCGGTTCGACTTTGAAATAGGTCTGTGGGATATAGGAGAAGTAATTGCTGGACATTCTGCCTATAACCGAGACTTGTTTGAGGCCGAAACAATTAGCAGGATGCTGTCACATTACCAAAACTTGCTATCAGCAGCAGTAGAGACTCCAGAGCTACCTATTAGCCAGTTGCCATTAATGACAGAGCTAGAGCTAGACCAAATACTGGTGGAATGGAACAATACGAAAACAGATTACCCAGATGACAAATGTATCCATCAGTTATTTGAAGAGCAAGTAGAGAAAACCCCAGATGCAATAGCAGTAGTATTTGAAGAGCAAAAGCTGACCTATTCAGAATTAAATAACAAAGCTAATCAACTAGCCCATTACTTGCAAAAATTGGGAGTAGTTCCAGAAACCCTAGTAGGTATCTGTGTAGAGCGTTCATTAGAAATGATAGTAGGTTTATTAGGGATACTCAAAGCTGGAGCAGCTTATGTACCACTAGATCCAACTTATCCCCAAGAACGCTTGGAGTATATGTTTAGTGACTCGGAAGTATCAGTGTTACTAACTCAAGAACAATTATTAGCTCAACTTCCTCAACATCAAGCCCAAGTAGTTGTTATAGATAGAGATTGGGAAAAAATAGCCACTGAAACACCAGAAAAAGTAGAGAGTGAAGTCAACCCCCAAAATTTAGCTTATGTAATTTATACATCAGGTTCCACAGGTAAACCAAAAGGAGTATTGGTAGAACACAAGGGATTGTGTAATCTGGTGGCAGTTCAAATTCAAGGGTTTCAAGTCAATTCAAACAGTAGAGTGCTTCAGTTCGCTTCATTAAGTTTCGATGCCTCCATCTGGGAAATAGTTATGGCTTTAGGTTCAGGGGCAAGCTTGTATATGGGCAGTCGAGAGACGTTAATGCCTGGAGCTATTTTGAGTCAGTGGTTGCAGGAGAAAAAAATTACCCACATCACGATTTCCCCCTCAGAGCTAGCAGTGATGCCCAAAGAGGAATTACCAGACTTAAAGACTATAGTTGTGGCAGGAGAAGCTTGCCCATCAGAGCTAATATCGCACTGGGCAAAGGGGCGACAATTTGTAAACGCTTACGGACCAACAGAAGCTACAGTATGTGCCACAATGGCAGAATGCTCACCAGAGTCTTCAGTGTCACCTATCGGTCGTCCGATCGCCAATACTCAAATCTACATCCTAGACAGTAATTTACAACCAGTACCCATAAGAGTAACTGGAGAAATTTATATAGGAGGGGTAGGTTTAGCTCGTGGGTATTTCAAGGGAGAGGATTTAACAAATCAGAGATTTATTCCCAACCCCTTTGATAAATCAAACGTCACCCCCAAGGAGGGAAGTCAAAGGTCAAAGTTATATAAGACGGGAGATTTAGGCCGTTATCTAGCTGATGGGAATATAAAATTCTTAGGGCGGATAGACGAGCAAGTAAAAGTGGGAGGATACCGGATAGAAACTGGAGAAATAGAAGCTACCTTAACTGAGCATTCGAGTGTTAAGCAAGCAGTAGTAGTAGCAGCAGAAGATAAGTCAGGAGACAAACGTCTAGTAGGATATATAGTACCTGAAGATATTGAAAGCAGCATTACATTAAACCCAGAACTATCAAACACTCAAATCAAAAGTTGGCAAAACCTATTTAACCAACAAATTGAGGAACAAAATAGTGCAGTCAAAGACCCATTATTCAATACCTCAGGTTGGCCTAGCAGGTACGACAACCAATCATTACCAGAAAGTCAAGTGCGAATCTGTGTAGGGGATATTGTCACTCAAGTATTAGCACATAAACCAGAGAGTGTATGTGAAATAGGTTGTGGTACAGGGTCGCTACTATTTCAAATCGCCCCCCACACACAAGCCTATTCTGGTATAGATATATCTAATATTTCACTAGAGTATATCCAAAAACAAATACTCCAGGAACCAGAGAAATATGCTAATGTCAATCTAGCACAGAAAAGAGCTGATGATATCGGTGAGGAGATAGCACCTCAAAGCTTCGATGTAGTGATTTTAAACTCGGTGATTCAATATTTTCCGAATGTAGAGTATTTGTTAGAAGTAATATCTCAGTCGATTCCGATCGTGAAACCAGGAGGAATAATTCTTCTAGGAGATGTGCTGAGTTTACAATTGATGAAAGCATTCCACAGTTCGGTGCAACTGTATCAAGCAACTCCATCACTGTCGCAACAAAAACTCAAGCAAAATATAGATACAAAAATGGAGCAGGAGACAGAGTTGTTTGTATCACCAGAGTTGTTTGTAGCTCTCAAAGAAAAACATCCAGAAATAACTCATGTACAAATACGTTTACAAAGGGGAAGTGAACCAAATGAATTGAATACATATCGCTATAGCGTACTATTGCATATAGAAGCTCAACCAGCGTCAGTAATAGTAGAGACTGCAGAAAGTGGAGCAGATATGAGCGATAAAGAGATAGAAACTTATCTGCGAGAAAAGCAGCCAGAATCAATTTGTTTTAGTGGTTTAGTAAATGGCAGAGTGGCTAGGGATCTAGGTTTAGTTGAGTTGCTATCACACTCAGAAGAAAAACTGAATGTACAGCAGTTGAGGAAAAAGTTAGAATCAAAGCAAGTTAATGGCATCGACCCAGAGAGGTTATATGAACTGAGTTCAGATTTAGGGTATAGCTTAGAGTTGTGTTGGTCTGCTCAGGGAAGTCCTGGATTGATGGATGGGGTATTTGTGCGCAGTGAGTTAGCAGCAGAGGGGATAGTGTTAACACCACTAACTCAAAAATCTGTTGTAGCAGGTGACTGGCATCATTATGTGAATAATCCCTTGAGTTCCCAGTTGAGAAAGCAACTGATATCGCAATTGAGAGAATATCTGGAGTCGAAGTTGCCAGAGTATATGATGCCATCAGTGTTGATGGTGTTGTCGCAACTGCCACTGACTCCAAATGGCAAAGTAGATCGTCAGGCATTACCTATACCAGGTGTGGACAGTAGTGTGTCAACGAAGTATGTAGCTCCTGAGACAGAAACACAGAAGGCATTAGCGGAGATTTGGAAAGAAGTTTTGGGAATAGATAAGGTGGGGATATATGATAATTTCTTTGATTTGGGGGGTAATTCTTTTATGACAACTCAAGTTCTGTCTCGGATACGAAATGTTTTGAATCTAGAGTTATCTATAATTAACCTATTTGAAAATCAATCTATCGCTCAATTAAGCACTAACATTGAAGCGATATCTCTGTTAAAAGCATCTGCCAAACCAGGACGCTGAACCTTAACAACTACAGGAATTTTCTTTTTCTTTTTAAGGACAAATAGAATTGGGGGCAGATCAAAATTGACCTGCTCCCAATATAACTACCTATCCTAACTTTATCCCTGATAGCCAAACATTCCAACTACGGCAGTATTAAGGACCTGCTCATACTTTATGATTTGACCACCAGAGATAGTAAATACGGAGACCTGATTTAATGACGCCTCATGATCATTTCCCGTTGTTTCCTCGTTGTACGTAACTTTTTCCCAGCCAGTGACCACAACTTTGTCGCCTTGAGCTATATAATCTGTAGAGACGACTTGAGCCGCTTTGATGACCTGGCCGGCAAGTACGAAAGTCTTGTCGAACGCATCTACACCTTTGTATGTACCAAAGAATAATACATCTGGAGAAGATGACAGAAGCCATTCAATATCCTTTGATACTTCTTCCATCTCACTCGGTAACTTACCTTGTTCGTATTGTTCAAAGAAACTCTCCACGATTTTTATATTTTCTTCTGGTGTCATGATTTGTTACCTATATTTTTCATTGCTCTATTTTAAAATTATCATACATAATAGTTTTTATTTACTATATTTTACATTATTTTACATTTTTTTTATATTATATTTTTCCCTTGCTAGCATCATCTAGATACGACAGGGCGCTATCTACAACAGTTTCCATTGTCTCCTGACTAATTGCAGGTAGAGAAAAGGGGAAATGCAAAAACATTTTTCCCTCGAAGGTTGCAACATTTCCTATAAAACACCCCTCAAATGTAGCTGGTGAGGCAACAAAACGGATTTCTGAGAGTTCAAATTGACCGTAAACTTTGGGAATGTTTACTCGACCAATATTGGAAAGTCCCACTGTTAGATTTACTTGACTAGGACGAAGGATCATAATATCAAGAATCTTTCTAATAAATAACATTTCGATGAAGATATCGTTACCCTTTAAGCCAGATTTTAGCTGTTGGATCGCATTCCGAGCTAATTCCCAAAAGGATGTATTTGTGTCTAGAGTATGAAATGAATTTACACCAGAAAACAGTGTCCCCATTTGTTCATTGCCGACTACTGGTTTCAAGTATTTGCGTACATTAACATAACTCCGGCAAGACATGCGTGTTTTCTGCTCTGGCCTTATTTTTCTCCCTGCGGCAAACATCATTGCTGCGCATAAAGCACCTTGTACTGTTGTCTTTTCTTGACGGCAGCGTAGAATTAGCTGTTGAGTAAAGTCGGCATCTAAGTGTCTATATACATTGCCACAACGGCGTGACTCAAGAGGTACAGACTTTTCAATACCCAATTTTTCTGGTCGGTACCAAAGCACTTTTAACTGAAGTCGCAGCAAAGACAACAGGACCTTGATCTTACCCCTGAAGCCTTTGGTTGATGGGGGAAATAATTCATCCATAGATGGAAGCGTCGGTAAGCTCGACACTGGAGCGAGCTGTTCGCCAGAGGCAATTTTCGAGCAGTAACTCAAGATCTCTGAATATAACTGGATACTTGATAAAGCATCCGCGACGGCGTGATGTATTGTGATTATCAGATGACTAGAACTTTTTTCACCAATCTCCTGTTCTTGTAGCAGTACAGCTCGCAACAGCACTTCACTACTCTCAATTTGGGTGTTTAATTCTTCCAGAACTGTGTCTTGCCATTGTCCCTCATGCTGCTTATCCACAACTCGCAAAGGAATTTTTTGAGCACCAGTTTCAAAACGAAGATTATCAAAATCACCGACTATACGAGAATTAAGCCGAGGGTGACGGTCTTGAATAAGCTCTAGGGCCTGTCTGAGAATTTCTTCACTCAGGGGACCCAATATGCACCCGTTAACCACCACATTTGATGAACTAGCAAGGCGATTCAATATTTCCGCTGTTTGCTCTAATGCACAGAGTTTTCTATCATCAATCATGTATATATAGGGTTTGGTGAAAAAGTTTTTTTATTTAGGTAGGGAGTAGTAAGTAGGGGCGATTCGCGAATCGCCCCTACAATAAAAATGGGAGTTATAGAGTAAGGTGGTTGAAAGAATGGTTTCTTAATTTGTCTTCCTCGCGTTACCCCAAAATGCTGATTTTTTTTCAACCTCTAGAGCATTTTGCAAGTTTGTCGAAAACTGCTTCAGAAAACCGATATAAAACAAAACTTCAAAACAAGTGACATTTTAATGTTTACTTCCTCGAATTTATCCCGCTAAACATTCATTATTGCGGGAGAAAGAAAATGTCAAGCTGGTATCGCTTCTATAAAGCAGCAGCCAGAGGTGTTGCTTGGCGCGATCGCTGACCTTTCATTACCATTTTCACATCCCCAGCTGGCGTGATATTAACACCTCGGCGTTGAGGTTTAACGGGTTTCTCCTCGGCCAGTTCTAGCTTATAGTTTGATAGAATAGTTGCCAAAACCAACTTCATTTCATATATGGAAAAAGCATCGCCAATACAGCGACGGCTTCCACCGCCAAAAGGCAGAAACTCATAGTTAGAGTATTTACGTTCTAAAAAGCGCTCCGGCTTAAACTGCTTCGGTTCGGGATATAAATCCTCGCGGTGGTGAGTGAGATAAACACAAGGAATCAACACTTTTCCCGGGGGCAAAGAATAACCCAATAATTCAACCTCCTCTTGCACAACCCGTGGGAACAAAGTTATTATTGAGGGATAAATGCGCAGAACTTCATTGCAGAAAGCAGTCAAATAAGGCAATTTAACAATGCTCATCGGCTCAGGGTTTTCCTCCAAAGTATCCAGTTCTGCTAATAGCTTTTTCCCAACTTCAGGCAGATGATGAATCCAGTACAGCGCCCAAGTCATTGCCGTTGATGCGCTTTCCTTACCTGCAATCAGTAGAGTCATTAACTGATCCCTTAATTCGACATCATCCATGGCCTGACCTGCTTCATCCTGGGTTGCTATCAATAGGGATAGGATATCCGTGCGGCTGGGGTCTGGTTGCTGCCGTCGTTCTCTGATTTCCGTGTAGATAATTTCGTCAACTTGGTGCATTTCGCGACAAAAGTATCCCCAGGAAGTCAACGGGCCAAGGTCTTTTTGCAGTATGGGGAAAAACATCCAAATGGAAGTTAAGGGAGAATCAAAAATCTCCGATAAATTCTTCAAACTTTGCTTGAGGAGTTCTGCTCGTTCTCGTTGCTTGACGCCAAATATGGTCTCTAAGATTATTTGTAGGGACAGTTCTTGCATGGCAGTAGAAGCCGAAAATATTTGACCCATTTTCAATTGACCGATCGCCAAAGATGCCTGGTTGCACATTATTTCACCGTAGAAGTGCATGCGAGCGCCATGAAAGGGAGGCATTAGCAGCTTGCGCTGACGCTTGTGGCTACTTCCCGATGCAGTCACCAGTCCGTAGTCCCCTACAAAAGGACGCATAAACCCATTCAGTTCTCCGGGGGATGTAAACTGCTTGGGATTCATAAAAATCTGCTGCAATGCTTGGGGGTGGCTGACGAATATGAGAGGTCCGCTAAAACCAGCAGCAACACTCAAACCAAGAGTATTTGCCTGAAAAATATCCCCATACGGCTCTCGGGCGGCTGCTTCCAGATAGCCTAGGGGATCGGCTAAGGAATGGAGTTGTTGCAAAAGTTTGGGAGTTTTAGGACCATCAGGTAGTTTCTTCATCATTTTGCCTCCTTACTATTCAATATAATAGAAATAAGAGAAGTCAGTCTTTCTTCTTGTGAAAAAGACTCAATTTGCTTGTCACCCAGTGATTCCTAGGAAACACGTTGCCAAGTAGTGCAAATGCTATTCTCTGCACCCGCATATGATGTAGTGAGTGCAAGTATATCTTCTGAAATCTCAATAGTCCGTTCCATATCTACACCCATCCAATCTGGAATTATATGAACTTCAACATGGTGAATAATTTTATTATCTCCTCTAAGTTCATATTTACCAATAAAGGCAGCATATTTGTTCCCTGCCTGAACATATCGAACAGTTGCTGTTATATACTTAAAGATATTTGCTATTAAGTTTGGTTTTCCACCATACGCCATCTTCTGGACTTCTGCCATAGGTAATCCAAGATTCAAGCGATTATTACTCACCATTGAGGATGATACATGTCCATCCTGAGTATATATGATGTAGCCTACAGGATTTTTGCCATAGGGATAACTGATTTTTTGTTCTTTATCTACAGATTCCACTTTGACAAGTTTCCAGGTTCCGACAATAGCATCTTTTGAAACTATACTGTTTGTCATTTTCGTTCCTTAATTCCTTGGTGCTTTCAAATGAGTTATGCCTAAATATAATATCATTATTCTTTGATTAAGTCAATGGTCTAAAAAGTTCAAAAATTAATAATTAGGACTTGCTGAAAAAGTCTTTTTTAAGGAGTAGGGTAGTAGGGGAGTAGGGGAATAATATCATGTCCGGATAATCAGTGATAAAAAAGTTTTTGTTTGTAGTTGGGCTTCAGCCCGAACTGTAGATAGGGCTAAAGCCCAACTACAAGCTTTAATCAGGACTTACGCAAAGACACTATATATAGTGCATAACAAATCAGAGCAATCTTCAACTGTAATTCTGTGCGATCGCTTAACTATCTATATTAAAAAACTTCTGTTATTTAGAGTTAAATGAATTTAATTTTAATTGAAGGATATTTCAATTCTGATCCCAGATAATCTGATAACAATTCATGCTTAACTTGATAAATAGTTTTTCCTATTTTTACTGATAATATGCATAAAAAGTTACACACTAACATAGCACAGGCTATGTGATTTTTTTGAATTTTACCGAGACGACATTGGCAAAACTCTATACCAGTCAATCTTATGCAACCCAAAATCCTAACACGCATGAGCATGAAGTAGCTCAAAAACAGGTATTTCTGACGATAAAAAAGGCTAAAACCTTTATATATCAATGCTTTTAGATTTGATCAGCAAGCCCTACATAGAGCGAAAATCAAATATATTAACGTGTCTTTGGACTCCTCGTTAATTTTGTTGTTCAGGCGATCGCTAAGGGGAATCTAGCCAGGAGCGCCAATACGGAGAGAGTCTCAAGACTTAAAACTATATATAGTCTATTTCCGTTACTAATGTTGAGAATAAACTATATCTAGTGTCTTTTTCTACATGATAATAATTTTCTTGTTTAGGCGATCGCTCTATTTGCCATACGCTATATATAGTTTATTTGCGTAAGTCCTGTTTAAGTCTAGTGTCTTTGCTACTGGAATTATCGCAACAATATGACTTGAAAATTCACTTGCTACAATGAGCGTTTTGAATACTTCATTACTGTCTAACCCTAGTAACTCTATAGCTTCCTTCCCAAATGCTTTGACACCTTTTTGATGCTTGTATTTGTGGACACTAAATTTGATATTATTTTCTTTTAAGAAGTCTACCGCAGGAGTCATACTATGCTAACCTTTCGCCATTTGTCACTTGTGAACCGGGTTCGATCAAGACTGTTCCAGAGTCTTTACAGACTATTGCTAAAACTAACACTTCCGATTTGACCCCCGCAACTCTTCGAGGTGGAAAATTAACAACAGCACATATTTGCTTGCCAACTAATTCACTAGTTTCGTAATTCTCAGTTAGCTGCGCTGAACTTTTTTTTATGCCAATTAAATCCCCAAAATCAATATCCATTTCATATGCTGGAATCCTAGCCTTGCTGTTTAATTTAGCAGATAGGACTGTTCCAACACGGATATCCACCTTAATAAAATCATCGATAGTAATTTCTTCGGACAGGTTTTTGTTAGCGTTCACTTAATTTACTCCTACACAAAATTATTCGGGGTTGCCAATCTTGGCTATGATTTTTATTTAATGGCAATAATGCTCCGCATCCCTATCACGATCGCCTAGCTATTAATCAATAAGCATTTTAGATTTGGCCAAATTTAGGTTTCATAGCTTGATTGAGCAACCCCCAAAATTATTCTTCAGAAAAACTAAGCTGAACTCTTATAGTCCATAGGAGTTCTAGCTTTATTAGTTAATCACTTTTGTGACTTAATTGACTCGCACCAATTGTAGTTTATTGCATAGGCATTAATAAACTCATTAACAAACTCCTTAATGTTTTCATCAGGGACTATCTCGGATACCATACGCTCCGTCATTTCTATATGGTAAGGTTCTGCTGGATCGGCTCCTCCAACATGAAAACTAAAATAGATTAAGTCGTCTTTTTTCATTTTGAATAGGTTTAATAGGCTACCCCAGAGTGAATCAATCATAATTCCAGCATGATTTTCAAAAGCTACCATATATGCACATCTTTTAAGATGATTTAGCGATTCCAGTCCAGTAAGCAATTCATTTAGGTATGAAACTGTTGCACTTGAATATAACGGTTTAACGTCCTTGCCAGTCATATTTTTGATATCTTTCCTTAGCATATTGGCATGAAAATTTGTGCTTGTATTTAGTATTTTTGCTAGTCCTTCATTTCCGTCGTGCCGAACAATCGCATGACCGCCAGTTTCATCCCAACACAAAAAATTTCCCACGACTGCTGTATACTCAAATCTAGGATCAATATCTTCATTGTTCTCCATAGCATTTATAATCTGAGCTTTTTGTGCCCCAGCTTGTAGATATGGAAATGCTTGTGACATTGCAAAATACTGTGATAGTACCAGTTCGGAGTTTTCTATATTGATTCCATGTGATAGAGGATGAACAGCAAAACGTTCTTGAATAATATCTTCTATTTTAGATGAAATGACCTTGTATTTTTCTGACATTTTAATCTCCTGTTTATTATCTATAGAAATTACGCATAAACGCTATTGGTAGGGTGTATTAGCGGTAGCGTAACGCACCAATACTCCATATATAGTACCTTTGCGTAACTCCTTTTATTATACTCCAAAAGTTAGGATTTTCGGTTGACTATTGGCTGAAAAATCAAGAGATAATTCTTCCTCCTGCCCCCTCTAAATTCCTTACTCCTGGGAGCATCCCATTTTGGAAAAAACATTACCAACAGAACGACATGGCAAGGGTTTCAGCCATATTAAATGAGACAAGTCGCCAAAATGGGATGCTCCCTTACTCCTCCTGTCTCTTATCCTCACCCATAAGACTTTTTCAGCAAACCCTAATTAATTCTTCGGTAAGTTTAAAAAACCACTTTCGTTCAAATATGAAATCATTTTTTCTAGGTATGACTTGTCTATAGAACTAAAGGTGATTTCACTTTCTAGCAACCCATTCTGAGTATTGCAAGAATCAATAATAACTTGTTTGGGCGGTGCATTTACGGTTACTTGTAGGTGTTCATAAAATAGGTTGGACTGTTTGTCTGTCATATTTTTTATTTGAGAACTAAGCCCAAAAATGTAAGGATGCAAAGCATTTTTTGGATAATTTGATAAGGCGATAACCCAATCATTTAATGGAACTTCCTTAATAGAGGAATATATAGAGGAAATCCCAGCAAATAAATTGTTAAGAGATGTGGGTTGGGGATTGATTACATGAAATGCTTTACCAAAAGATGTCTCTTGCTGAGACAAATAAACAATTGCTTGACTTATTTCATTTACAGGAACCCAGTTGTCTACTAATTCACCATCCTCTAAAATAGGCACCATTCCTAATTGGATACAACCTTTAATATAGCGACAAATTCTATCCTTAATATTGCTAACACCAGTATTCCTATCTGCTGTTATCATTGGTACGCGATATACACAGGTTGGAATCCCTCGTTTACTTGCTGCCATTACTAACTGATCCGCTACCCATTTACTTTGCCCGTAACCACGCTTCAGATTATGAGCTTCACCTAAGGAGTCGGATTCAAGAATAGTTATACTTTCAGAATCACTAGATACCGAGAACAGTATTTCAATAGTAGATATAAAATGCACGGGTTTTAAATGAGTTTGACTCGCTAATCTTAAAACCTCTTGAGTTCCTAGGACATTAGCTGCTTTGAGTATAGCGTAGTGGTTAATATGATTAACCCAAGCTCCATTATGATAAATAACATCAATTTGGTTGGCAAGGAAGTTAAACTCTTCTGTGGACAGTCCGAAAAAATTACTAGATAAATCTCCTACTATAGGGATAACTCTGGAGCTAAATTTTTCCTCATCCAAGAGCAAATAATAGTCTAGTTTATCTTTGAGTTTCTGTTTAGCTAAATCAGCATCATTCGCCCGAGTTAGGCAGTATATATTTGCCGAAGTTTTTTGTAATAATTCATTAAGCAAATAAGCTCCAAGAAAACCTGTTGCTCCTGTCAAGAAAATGTTTTGAGGTTCAACATTATGACTATATGTAGTCTTAGGAATAATAGTCGGGTCTAAAATTGCTTCGGTATTAAAATCAATTTCTTTATGAAACAAGTTATTACTTTGAGCCTCTTGAGCGTCTGTTAAGTTTAATTGTTGGGCTAAGTAATCCACTAGCTTATTAATTGTAGGATAATCAAAAGCCAGAGTAGAGGGAACCGCACAATTCAAGCTACTTTGCAACTTATTCCTCAACTCCACAGCAGTCAAAGAATCCATACCCAAGTCAAAAAACTCTGTTTCCAAAGCAATTGATTCAGGATTATTAATTCCCAATACATTAGCCATCTGACGACACACATGAGCCACCAACAACAAGCGACGCTCACTGGGTGGTGTAGCCTCTAGCTTTAACAGAAAATCTGAGCTGGATTCTTCTGCTACCTCCAATATAGTTTCCTGCCAATCTTCCAAGAAAGACCACTGGGCTACTCTTTCCTGCCACCTTGACCATTCAATGGGAAGTACCCCTACTTCCACATCTGGACTACTCATCAGTAGCTCCAGAGACTCTAGTACCTGAGCTGGAGGTATCACACCCATACCTTGCTCGGATGCCTGAATATCCACACCTAGTTTAGCTGCCGCTCCCACTTGAGAAACAGCTCCCCAATGAATGCTCAATCCTGGCAATCCCATCCCGCGACGATAATGGGCTAAACCATCCAGAAATCCATTAGCTGCCGAGTGATTTCCCTGACCCGGTGAACCCCACAGAGATGCTACCGAAGAAAACAGTACAAAAAAGTCCAGGGGTTGGTTTTGACTCAATTGATGCAAGTGCCAAGCACCTTGAACTTTAGGAGCCATCACTTTCTCAAAGTTAGACCAAGTCTGGTTTTGTAACACTCCATCCGACAACATCCCTGCTGAATGGATTACTCCTGCTAGGGGTATCTTTGACTCCTCAATCTTGTGAAACACTCTGGTCATCGATTCGACATCAGACACATCGGCTTTTTCCACTACCACCGAAGCTCCTGCCATTTCTAACTCAGTTATTTTTTGACTGGTAACATCATCTGGTGAACGGCGTCCTAGCAACACCAAATTCTTGACTCCTTTATCTACCATCCAACGAGCCACTAATAAACCTAAACCTCCCATACCTCCTGTAATTAAGTAGGTAGCATCCTCACGGAAACTCAGAGGCTTTTGAGTAGTACCATCGGCAAGTTGTTCTGATATAGCTTCCTGATGATGACTTGCCACCAATCGAGCCACATAACGCTCATCTCCACGCCGTGCTACCTGGTCTTCGTGATCCTCCGACCAAACTTCCTGGAATAGTTCCTCAGCTTGAGTCTCTATCGTCTCCTGTGGGTCTAAATCTAGACGCACACAATTGAGTTCTGGATGTTCTAACCTAATCACTTTCCCCATAGCCCACAGTGAAGATTGGGCTACTCCTGGTATGACTGGATTATTTGACGGTACTGGTTGAGCACCATTGGTTACTAACCATAACCGAGGTGATTGAGATAACTTAGCTTTGACTAAGGATTGTACTAAAGATAAGGTAGTCCCACACCCTAGCTTCGATAAATTTCTTAATTCCTCAGAGCTAATATTTTTACCCACCCCGGCTTCAGTGGTCCAACATTGTACTACTCCAGATAAAGATGGTGATTTGGTGACTACAGTTTCTATCAGTTGCTTAAATTCTTCTGGATGATGAGGATTAATAGTAAATTCTGACGGGGCAAGCTGTTGATATTTCTCTCCGGCAAATACTAAGGTACAAACGTCTCCTGCTGAACGCAGGTGACTAGCTAAGTGTTGAGCAATTCCTTGTTTGTCTGCTAGTATCAACCAGTCCTTCGGTGCCAATGATGTTGGCTCTGAACTCATTGGCTCTGCTCGGGCAACAATCACCGCTTGTTTCGCCAATATTTCTGCCATTCCCTCTACTTCTGGCAGATTGACTACTTGAGTAAAACCTGTTTCACTCAACGCCTTTTTCCACTGCTGGAGATTCAATAGGGGATGGTCTGATCGTAATTCATAATCAGTGAATTTCCACCATCCTTCTAATAATCCGAAGACTAAATCAACCGATCGAGCCCTAGTTGTTGCTTCATACAAGACCAAGATTCCCCCTGGTGCTAACAGTTGTCGCACATTGGATAATGTCTGCTTTATACTGCTGGTAGCATGGAGAACATTAGCTGCAACAATTACATCATACTGATGAGATTTAAATCCCTGGCTGGTTGGGTCTACCTCAATATCTAAGGTTTGATAGCCCACAAATTGATAATCCTGGAATTTCTCTTGAGCTTTATTTATAAACAATGACCCGATATCGGTGAAGATATATTCTGTTTGATTGGGATTAAGATGGGGCAGAATATAACTTGTAGTCCCTCCTGTTCCCGCTCCGATTTCCAACAACCGTATCCCTCGACTCGATGGTAATTTCTCAATAGATTTCGTGATGACTTTTTCTACTATCGTATTCATCACTTGCGGTACTTCCGACTCTTCATAGAGTTGGGTTGCTGTGCTTATATCTCCTTGAGGAAACACCAGTTCTAGTGGGTCAATTTCTCCTCTTAGTACTGCAGCTAGTTGAGATGCACAACGGTCTAATAGTGTTAAGGTTGCTGCTTCTTCTGGATATTGATTCAGTAAACTCTGGTTTTTTTGGGTAGGGTTGACTTTCTCTAACTCTAAGGTTTGTTGCACCTGCCACTGTTTTTGATTAGGCTGGAGTATTTCTACTTCTGCTAGGATCTGTACCAGACGCTGGAACAGTGGTCGCTGACCGGGAACTATACCTAAACGTTCAGCTGCTGCCTCCAAGTCAAAGCTCTCTGTTGGCTTATATGACCAACCCATTGATACCAAAGCTTGCACTACATAATCTACGCTTAATTCTTCTATGCTCCTTCCTACTTCTGAGGTACGAGCATTATCTATCTGATTTACCAATTCTGTGAGGTTAGGAGTCAGTTTCTGCTCCATTTCTAATGGTTTGATCAGGAAATCAGGAGGTAACAATCTGCCTAAATTACATTTAGCCCTCCAGTCTACTTCATAGAGCCAGTTAGTTATTGATTCCTCTTCTATTCCTAGTAAAGTCTGTTGAGTCCCCAGTTTTACTTCTAAGCCTTTAAATGTGGCAATAATTTCTTCTTCTGGACTCACTAGCGTTATTTGAGTAGTCCAACTTTTTTGACCTTCGAGCTTTGGTTGAGTCACTGATGCGTAAGCCCACAGGGAAAGCCCTGGACTACGATATACTTTAAACTCTTCTACACCTACTATCAAATAAGTTTTATCGCCGTCTACTTCTGGCAGTATATGACCGATTAACTGCAAAGCTGTGTCTAATAATGCGGGATGGAACTGATAATCAATTGTTTGTGCTATCAATTCTTCGGGTAACTTAATCTGAGCTAATGCTTGGTTTTCACCAGACCACAACTTTTCAATGCCTTGAAAACTACTGCCATAATCAATCCTGAATTGCCGAGATTGTTGATAATGCAGTTTGACTTCTATTGGTTGACTACACTCTGCTTTGTATTTTTCTAGATCTACTTTAGTTGAAGTTGTATCTGTTTCGGCAGTTCGGATTTTTCCTGTGGCATGGAGTGTCCATTTCTGTTCCTCTTGATTCTGTTGTTCCTGTTGAGAAAATATTTGGAATTGGTAGCTTTGGTCGTCGGATGGAGTGATTATGGTTTGGGCTGATATCAATTCTCCAGGTGGTAAAATACATCCCCGCTGGATGATGAAGTCTTCTACTACTAAATGAGGAGTCTTAAATCGATAATTTCCAGCAGCTTGAGCCATTTCTAGGTAGGCTGTTGTAGGAAATAGTGCTTGATTAAATACTCGGTAGTGGCTAAAGTAGGGTGGGGAGTCTTCCCCTAGTAATGATTGAAAAATTTGTTGCTCACCCCCACAATTTAATCGTTGACCCAACAGGGGGTGGAGATTTTTTCCGCTTGACCAATACTGTTTTTTCAGGGAATTATTGTTTGTATCTACCCAATACCTTTGTCTTTGAAAGGGATACGTTGGCAACGCCACCTTCTGACGAGTATAATTTTGGTCAAATCCTAACCAATCTACTTTGACTCCCTGTACATATAACTGTCCTAAACTGGAGAGCATCTGTTGCCATTCTTCTACTCCCGGACGCAATGATGGTAACCACACACCTACCTCTTCTGGTAAACATTGCCTCCCCATTCCCAACAATATTGGTTTGGGTCCGATTTCTAGGAAAGTATCACAGCCTTGCTGGTTTAACTCGTTTATTCCTTGAGCAAATCTTACCGGTTGGCGCACATGACTCACCCAATATTGTGCTGTGGCTATGCTTTTGTCTGCCTTGGTTCCTGTGAGGTTAGATATTATTGGTATTGTGGGTTGATGGTAGGTGATTTGATTGGCTAGAGTTTCAAATTCTGCCAACATTGGTTCCATCAATGGTGAATGGAAGGCATGGGATACTTGTAGTTTTTTGGTTTTGATTCCGGCTGATTCGAGCTTAGTGGTAATCGCTCCTAATGCTTCTGATTCACCAGAAATTACGATACTTTGGAGGCCATTAATGGCTGCTATGGCTACTTTTTCTCCCAGAGACATCGCCTCCAATGTCTCCAGGACTTTCGACTCTGAAGCCATAACTGAAACCATCTTGCCACCAGCCGGTAATTTCTGCATTAACCTTCCCCTAGCGGCAATTAGTTTCAAGCCATCTTCTAAACTAAATACTCCCGCTACCGTTGCTGCCACATATTCACCCACACTATGACCCATGACTACATCTGGTTTCATTCCCCAGGATTGCCAGAGTTGGAAGAGAGCATATTCTATGGCAAATAGTACCGGTTGGGTATAGGCTGTTTGGTCTAATAGGGATGAATTGGACTCATTTACGTCTGCTGGATAGAGAATGTCTCGTAATGAAGTTTCCTGGAAAGTTTCAACACTACTAAGAATTTCTTCACATTGGTGAATTGCTTCACGAAAAGTGGGAGCTTGTTGATACAACTGCCTTCCCATGTTCACATATTGGGAACCTTGTCCTGTGAAGAGGAAAGCGATTTTGGATACCGTGGTGTTATTTGTCAGTTCTCCTGAGTAGATTCCCGCTACTTCTTCTCCTTCTTGGTGCTGTCGGAGTTTTTCAACTAATTCTTCTTGTTGGTTGGAGGTGACAACTGCTAGTCTGTGGTGGAACTGGGCACGTCCTATATTAGCTGTATAGCAGACATCAGCTAGCCCTAATTCGGGATGAGTTTTTATATAATTTTGATAACTATTGACTAACTCACCAAGAGCAGTTTCAGTTTTGCTTGAGAGAGTTAATAGATGAACTGTACGTTCTACGTAATCTTCGCTGTTGCCTGTTGCCTTCCCCTCTTGGGGGGACACAGGGGGGTTTTTTTTGTTACCTTCTCTTGGTGCTTCTTCTAAGATTAGATGAGCATTAGTTCCACTAAAACCAAAGGAACTTACGCCAGCAATGCGACTTTTTCCATTGGTTTGCCAAGGGGTGAGTTGAGTTGAGACTTGTAGAGGTAATTGAGACCAATTAATATAAGGATTAGGCTGGTTAAAATGCAGTGATGGTGCTATTTGTTGATGTTGCAGTTGTAGGACTAATTTCATCAAACCTGCAACTCCTGCTGCTCCTAACGTATGACCAATGTTGGTCTTAACAGAACCAATGATTAAAGGTTTCTCTTGAGAGTGAGTTTTGTTAAATACTGTTCCTATGGCTTCAGCTTCAATAGGGTCTCCCAAGGAAGTTCCTGTACCATGAGCTTCAATATAACTGACATCTCCTGGGTCTACTCCTCCATTTGCCAACGCCTTGCGGATAACAGCTACTTGAGACGGACCACTAGGAACCGTTAAACCACTAGTATTACCATCTTGATTGATGGCACTGCCACGAATTACTGCCAGAATATTGTCCTGGTCTGCTAGTGCATCTGATAAACGCTTGAGTACAATAACACCGCATCCTTCCCCACGGACAAACCCATTAGCTGAAATATCAAAGGTCTTGCACCGACCATCAAAGGATAACATACGAGCCTTAGAAAACATAATGTTAAGCTCTGGAGAAATCGATAGACTCACTCCTCCTGCCAGAGCCAGATTGCACTCTTGATTTCTTAAACTTGAACAGGCTAAATGGATACTTACTAATGAAGAGGAGCAAGCTGTGTCTACTGCTAGATTAGGTCCGATTAGGCCCAGGATATAGGAAATTCGCCCTGATGCTGTGCTGTTGGCATTACCTATACTTACATAGGCATCAAATTTTTCTATACCTTGAGCGAATACACATTGGCTATAGTCATTGCTACCAATACCAATAAAGACACCTGTTTGGCTGCCCTTCAGCTGTTGCGGATTTTTTCCTGAATTTTCCAGGGCTTCCCAACTAACTTCCAGGAGTAACCGCTGTTGAGGGTCTAGATGGATTGTTTCTTTGGGAGAAATACCAAAAAAATTGGCATCAAACTCCTGTACTTGGTCAATAAACCCTCCATGGGGACTGTACATTTTGCCAGGAATTTCTGGGTCTGGGTCGTAATAATCATCAAGATGCCATCGGTCTTCTGGTACTTCAGCGATCGCATCTACTCCATTTTGTAAATTATCCCAGAATGCTTCTGGAGTAGATGCACCTCCAGGGAAGCGACAACCCATACCAATAATGGCTATTGGCTCTGTAGCTGCTGCTTGAATTTGTTGTAGTTTTGCAGTTGCTTGTTTAATTTTAAGCAGTAGACGTTGCTCATTTGAGAGTTTTTGAGGTGAGTTAAGTTCCATCTTTATTTGTCCTGTACTGTTGATTACAAGTAAGTAGTATCAAATTACTTACTAACTCACTGTAGAAGTTGATCAAGTTGACCTATAGCTTCATCAACTGCCATATCAATTTCATTTTCAGAAAGCTGATTAATTTCCGAAAATATACTTTCTGAAGACTCTAGCTCGAAAGAATCCTTATCTAATATTACCTCTGGTATTTCCGATTCCGAACCGGTATCATCTGATGGCAGAACTATTGTTTTTTCTAGGTAATCAGTTAGTGACTGAATATTAGGATAATCAAAAGCTACAGAAGATGGCAGTGAACAATCTAAACTAGTCTGCAATTTATTCCTCAACTCAACAGAAGTCAAAGAATCCATACCTAGGTCAAAAAATCCTGTCTCTAATGAAATAGATTCGGGATCATTGATTCCTAACACTAGAGCAAATTGACGGCGGACATGAGCTACTAATAACGAGCGACGTTCGTTGGGTGCTGTTGCCTCCAACTTTAACAGAAATTCTGACTTGGATATTTCAGAAGTTGTTTGGATTTTTTCCTGCCAATCTGCCAAGAAAGGCCATTGGGTTAATCTTTCCTGCCAAGCTGACCACTCAATCGGTATCACCCCTACTTCTATATCCGAACCACTCATTAGTAGCTCTAGGGACTCTAGCACCTGAGTTGGAGATATCACACCCATTCCCTGCTTCTGTAGACTGGCATCTGCACCTGGCTGGGCTACCTCTCCCACTTGAGAAACAGCTCCCCAATGAATGCTCAATCCTGTCAATCCCATGGTTCGACGATAATGGACTAAACCATCTAGGAAACCATTGGCTGCAGCATGATTTCCTTGACCTGGTGAACCCAGCAGAGATGCAACTGAAGAAAATAGTACAAAAAAGTCCAAGGGTTGGTTTTGAGTCAATTGATGCAAGTGCCAAGCACCTTGGACCTTGGGAGCCATAACATTCTTAAAACTAGACCAACTCTGGTTTTGTAGAACTTCATCCGACAACATTTCCGCTGAATGGATGACTCCTGCTAATGGTATGTTTGACTGCTCAATCCTAGAGAGCACTCCGGTCATCGATTCGACATCAGACACATCGGCTTGTTCCACTACCACGGAAACTCCAGCCATTTCTAACTCAGTTATTTTTTGACTGTTAGCATCATCTGCTGAACAGCGTTCCAGTAACACCAAATGCTTGGCTCCTTTATCCACCATCCAACGAGCCACCAATAAGCCTAAACCTCCCATACCTGTAATTAAGTAGGTAGCATCCTCGCGGAAACTCAGAGGCTTTTGAGTAGTAGCATCGGCAAGTTGTTGTGTAGCTTGCTGATGAGGACTAGCCACCAATCGAGCCACATAACGCTCATCTCCACGCCATGCTACCTGATCTTCCTTATCCTCCGAGCAGATTTCCTGGAATAGTACCTCAGCCTGAGTCTCTATCCTCTGCTGTGGGTCTAAATCTATGCGCACACACTTTAGCTCAGGATGTTCTAAGCTAATCACTTTCCCCATACCCCACAGTGAAGATTGGGCTACTCCTGGTATTACTGGATTATTTGACGGTACTGGTTGAGCACCATTCGTTACTAACCATAACCGGGGTGATTGAGATAACTTGGCTTTGACTAAGGCTTGTACCAAAGATAAGGTAGTGCCGCACCCTAGCTTGGATAAATTTTCTAATTCCTCAGAGCTAATATTTTTACCCACCCCTGCTGCTGTAGTCCAACATTGTACTACTCCAGATAAAGATGGTGATTTAGTGGCTATAGTCTCTATCAGTTGCTCCAATTCTGAGAAATTGTCGGGGTTAATCGTAAATTCTTCCGGGGCAAGCTGTTGATAGTTCTCTCCGGCAAATACTAAGGTACAAACGTCTCCTCCTGAGCGCAGTTGGCTAGCTAACTGTTGAGCAATTCCTTGTTTGTCTGCTAGTATCAACCAGCCCTTCGGTGTCGATGATGTTGATTCTAAGGTTGTTGGAGCTGCTTGGGCAACAATCACTCCTTGTTGAGCAAATACTTCTGCCATACCCTCCACTTCTGGCAGAGTGACTACTTGAGTAAAACCTGTTTCACTCAAAACCTTTTTCCACTGCTGGCGACTCAACAGAGGGTAGTCTGGTCGCAATTCATCATCAGTGAATCTCCACCATCCTTCTAATAGTCCAAAGATTAAATCCGAAAATCGAGATCGAGTTGTTGCTTCATACAAGACCAATATCCCCCCTGGTGCTAACAGTTGTCGCACATTGGATAATGTCTGCTTCATACTGGTGGTAGCATGAAGGACATTGGCCGCAATAATTACATCATATTGATGAGATGCAAATCCTTGGCTGGTTGGGTCTACCTCTATATCTAAAGTTTGATAGCCTAGGAATCGATAATCCTGGAATTTCTGTTGGGCTTTACTGGTAAATAATGCACCAATATCAGTGAATATATATTCCGTTTGGTTGGGATTGAGATGGGGCAGAATATAACTTGTAGTCCCTCCTGTTCCCGCTCCGATTTCCAACAACCGTATCCCTCGGCTCGGTGGTAATTTATCAATGGCTTGAGTGATGGTTTTTTGCACTATCGTGTTCATCACTGTCGTTACTTGTGAGTCTTGATAGAATTGGGTTGCTGTGGTCAAATCCCCTTTGGGGAACACCAGTTCTACCGGGTCTATTGCTCCTCGTAGTACGACCGCTAGTTGAGATGCACAACGGTCTAATAGTGTTAATCCTGCTGCTTCTTCTGGATATTGACTCAGTAAACTTTGGCTTTTTTGGGTAGGGTTGACTTTCTCTAAGGTTTGTTGCACCTGCCACTGTTCTTGATTAGGCTGGAGTATTCCTACTTCTCCTAGGATTTGTAGCAGACGCCCGAATAGTTTTCGCTGACTCGGAACTATACCTAAACGTTGAACAACTGCCTCCAAGTCGAAACTCTCTGTTGGCTTATATGACCAACCCATTGATACCAAAGCTTGCACTATGTAATCTACGCTTAATTCTTCTACGCTCCTTTGTGTTTCTGAGGTAAGAGTATTATCTACCTGAGTTACTAATTCTTTTACGGTAGGAGTTAATTTTTGAGAAACTTCCAGGGGAGCAAGCAAGAAATCAGGAGGTAGCAACCTGCCTAAAAGACCTTTGCTTCTCCATGCTACTTCATAAAACCAATTAGTTATTGATTCTACTTCTGTTCCTAGTAAAGTCTCTCGAGTCGCTAGTTTGAGTTGTAAGCCTTTGACAGTAGCAATGATGTCTCCTTCTGGATTCACTAGCGTTACTTGAGTGGTTAAACTTTTTTGACTTTCCACTACAGGCGCTGTCAGGGAACCATAAGCCCACAGGGAAAGCCCTGGACTACGATATACTTTAAACTCTTCTACTCCTACTATCAGATAAGTTTGATCGCCGTCTACTTCTGGCAGTGAATGAGAAATTACCTGAAAAGCTGCATCTAATAAAGCAGGATGGAACTTATAATCAATTGTTTCTGCTATTAATTCTTCGGGTAACTTAATCTGAGCCAATGCTTGGTTTTCACCAGACCATAATTCATAAATGCCTTGGAAACTGCTACCATAATCAATCCCCAATTGCCGATATTGTTGATAATGTTGTTTGACTTCTATTGGTTGATTACACTCTGCTTTGTATTTTTCTATATCTAATTTAGTTGAAGTTGTATTATCTATTTGTGCAACTCGGATTTTTCCTGTGGCATGGAGTTTCCACTTCTGTTCGTCTTGGTGATGTTGTTCCTGTTGAGAAAATATTTGAAATTGGTAGCTTTGGTTGTCTGATGGGGTGAGTATGGTTTGGGCATTTGTCAATTCTCCTTCTGGTAGTATCCATCCCTTACTGATGGTTAGGTCTTCTATTACTATCTGGGGTGTTTTTAATTGGTGATTTCCTGCTGCTATTGCTATTTCTAGGTGGCCTGTTATAGGAAATAATACTTGATTAAATACTCGGTGGTGGCTCAGATAATTGGGTGAGTTGTATCCTATTTGTGATGCAAATATTTGTTGTTCGCTTGCACAATTTAGCTTTTGACCTAATAGTGGATGGTAGTTTTGGTCTGTTGACAATTGTTGTTGTTTAGGCCATAAGAAGTTGTTGTTGGTTTCTATCCAATATCTTTCTCGTTGGAATGGATAAGTCGGCAATACCACTTTCTGACGACTATAGTCTGAGTCAAATCCTGACCAATCTATTTTTACTCCTTTTACATACAATTGTCCTAGGCTTGATAGCATTTGTTGCCATTCCTCTACTCCTGGACGCAATGATGGCAACCATTCTCCTACATCTTCTGTTACACATTGCCTTCCCATTCCTAACAATATTGGTTTGGGCCCGATTTCCAGGAAGGTTTCATATCCTTGCTCCTCTAGAGTTTTCATACTCTGGGCAAATCTTACTGGTTGACGCACATGACCCACCCAATATTCAGCAGTGGCTATTTCTGTACCTACTTCAGTACCAGTAACATTTGATATTAGTGGTATTTTGGGTTGGTTATAGGTGATTTCTTTGGCTACTGTTGCAAATTCTGTTAATATTGGTTCCATCAATGGGGAATGGAAAGCATGGGATACTTGTAGTTGTTTGGTCTTGACTCCTTCTGATTCTAAGAAACTACAAATATTTGCTATGGCCGCACTCTCACCTGAAATTACTATACTTTCTGGTCCGTTAACTGCTGCTATTGTTACTTGGGAACTATATTCTTTTATGGCTTCTGTTACTTGAGATTCTGATGCCATTACGGATACCATCTGACCTCCAGAGGGTAACTGTTGCATCAACTGTCCCCGCATGGCTATTAGTTTGAGACCACTTTCTAGGCTAAAGACTCCTGCTACTGTTGCTGCTACATATTCTCCTACACTGTGACCCATAACTACATCTGGTCTGACTCCCCATGATTCCCATAATTTGAAGAGGGCGTATTCCAGGGCAAATATAGCGGGTTGGGTATAAGCTGTTTGGTCTAATACATCAGGATTTGACTTTTGTGCATCTAATGAGTAGATAATTTCTAATAGAGGTACTTCCAGATAGGGTCGTAGAATTTGGTCACATTCCTCTAAAGCTTGACGGAAAGTCGGTGCTTGTTCATACAGTTGCCTTCCCATATTCACATACTGGGAACCTTGACCGGTGAATAGGAATGCTATTTTCGGACTTTCCCTATTTGGTTGTCCTGAAAATACTCCTACTAATTCTTCCTGAGTTTTCCATCCAAGCAGTTTCTCTATGAATTCTTTGGTATCAGATGCAATCACCCCTAGTCGATGATTAAAATGTGTTCTGCCTGTAGAAGCTGTATAACATATATCTGCTAGTGCTAACTCGGGATTAGTTTCTAAATAACTTTGATAACTACTGACTAAATTTTCTAGAGCCTTTTCTGTTTTCGCTGAGAGAGTTAATAGATGAATTGGACGTTCAACAACATTCTGGCTTTTAACTTGAGATGGAGCTTCTTCTATAACTACATGAGCATTAGTGCCACTAAAACCAAAAGAACTAACTACAGCTTGCCTTGGTTGGCCTTCAAACACTTCCCAATCTTTGAATTCTGTATTGACATAAAAAGGGCTATTTTCAAAGTCAATATGTGGGTTTGGTTGATTAAAATGTAACGATGGAACTAATTTTTGCTTTTTGAGGCACAAAATTGTCTTGATCAAACCAGAAACTCCAGCAGCCGATGCTGAATGACCAATATTAGTCTTTACCGAGCCGATCGCACAAAACTGTTTCTTTTTAGTCCATTTAGAAAAGGTTTCTGTTAAAGCTTCTACCTCTATTGGATCTCCCAGAGGTGTTGCTGTACCGTGAGCTTCTACATAACTAATAGTTTCTGGGTTAATTCCAAATTTCTGATAAACTGCTTCTTCTAAACTAGCTTGAGATTGACTACTAGGAGCACTAATTCCATTAGTATTACCATCATAATTGACTCCTGTTGCCTTGATCGTTCCATATATATGATCGTTGTCTTGAATTGCTTGACTATACTTTTTTAATAAGATAACGCCACAACCTTCGCTCCAAGTTGTACCTGATGCTTCAGCATCAAAAGTTTTACAACGTCCATCAGGAGATATCATTTGAAACTGACTTGACGCTATTTGGAAGCCTGTTGTTGAAAAAATGGTAATGCCTCCAGCGATCGCCATTTCGCTCTCTCCTCGTTGTATGCTTTCGCAAGCTTGATGAACAGCTACTAATGACGAGGAGCAAGTAGTATCAATAGCTACTACCGGCCCTTTCAAGTCAAGGAAATAGGCGATTCTTGCTGGTACAAGAGACAGAATATTTCCTGTCAGTACAAATCGATGAGTATCTAATCCAGAATTTGACAATAAATTGATATAATCACCTGTTGATGCTCCAACAAATACTCCACACTGTTTACCTCTGAGAGAGTCAGTAGCATATCCAGCATCCTCTATCGCGTGGTAAGCTTCTTCTAAAAATATTCTTTGTTGAGGCTCCACAAACCGAGCTTCTTCCGGAGAAATCTTAAAGAATAAAGGGTCAAATTTATCAATTTCATCTAAAAAACCGGCACATTTTGAATAGGAAGTACCTGGATGCTCTGGATCTGGATGATACCAACTTTTTTCTTCCCATCTTCCAGGAGGTGGTTCTGTTACACTGTCAACTCCATTCTTTAAATTTTCCCAAAATTCCTTCCAGTTATTTGCTCCTGGATATCGACATGACACTCCAATAATTGCTATATCTGTACTCGCTATATCATTTTGAGCAGGGTTATGCCCATCATTAACCTCCAAACCTAACAGGATTGATTCGGCATTCTCCAAGGAAATTTTACCTGATTGTAACTGATTTAGTAATTGTTCTGTCTGATTTCTTGGTTCTACTACTTCTAATAATAAATTTTCTGCTGATTCTAAAGATATTTCTCCAGCGCTTACCAAGGATAACAATTCTTCAGAATCATTAGGATTCATTAATAATTGATTTTCATAATTATTTACTTGTCTTTGTTGAATTGCCGCTTTATCTGACAGTTTTTCATTATTTAAATCTAACAAGATTGACTCGGCATTCTCCAAGGAAATCTCACCTGATTGTAATTGATTTAGTAATTGTTCTGTATTAGTTTCGGCTTCTGTATTAGTTTCTGATTCTACTACTTCTAATAATAAATTTTCTGCTGTTTCTAAAGATATTTTTCCAGCGCTTACCAAAGATAATAATTCCTCATTCGTGTACTTTCTGTCCATTTTCTTATCAGTAGCTTTAGTCGTTCCTACGAGGAGTTTTTCCGCATTTTCTAAGGAAATGTTACCAGACTGTAATTGAGATAAGATATTTTCTTCTTCACTTAACCGAGTATGGTGAATAAGAAACGATTCCTGAGTATTTTCTAAAACAAAATTCGACTCGTCCCTGATTTTAATGTGTTGATGAAGGGTTCGTTCGTGAAGCTCTCTCCCTTTTTGAATTAGTTCAGGGAATTCTTTTCTAATTTTTGAAGTTAAGTATTCCTTTAAAGTTATTAAAGATAACCTCGGTTTCTCAGCTATTTTATTAGCAGTTTTCTTGGCAAACTCTAGTACTTCTGATCTCGGCAAAACTGGAAAAGGAATGCCTCGATTTAGCAATTCTTTCGCAGAATAGTTTCGAGCAGTATACATCATTTCCTGCCCTAATTGCACTCCTAGTTTTTGAAGTAATACGAATATGGCTGCTGCTCCTGCTCCTGGGATAAAATCATATTTCAGAATTGAGTTACTATAAAAACTTTCTTGACCCAGTACAATCAAATCTGCATATAATCCCAGAACTAAACCACCTCCTAATGCGTGACCTTCCATAGCAGCAATGACCGGTATCGGACAATTTAGTGGCAGGGTTAATAGAGCCAAAGAAGTCTCAGTAGTAGAACTACTTTCTCCTTTAGAGGTTGATATTAAGTGTTCCTGAGTCGCCCCGATAGAAAAATAATTACTGATTCCTGTCAATATAACTACTTTATAGTTCTTATTCTCTCTAACTGCTTGAAAGCATTGAAATAAGCCTGTCACCAATTCCCTGGAAAAACCATTCTTGTTCTCCTCATCCTTCATAGTGATTTGAACAACACCATTGCCCAACTCCACCAGTTGTACCACTTTGGAATTGCCATTGACTGAGTCCAAATTAAAATTCAAGTTTGCCATGGATATACCCCCTCTTGTTTAAAGAGTCTAATTTTTTCGCTAAAAGTAGGTTTTACCATCAAACTACAAGACGTATTTACAGCTAAATCTTGAGTTTCTTCTCGAATAATCCATAATTTATTCATGAAGTCTTTTAATTCTTTGACTTCAGATGATGGTAAATATCTTAAACGTCGAATATATTGATTTACTAACTTATTAGTATCCTCATTATATTCATCAACTAAGCCCCAGTTATAAGCCTCTGATGCTGAAATTGCTTGAGTTGTTATTGATAAACGGTAGGCTTTTTGAAACCCCACTCGACGAATCAAAAATGGCAATACACAAGCAGGTAACAAACCAAATAAGAGTTCAGATAAAACAAAGGTGGCAGTTTCATCCGCAATAACTAGATCGCTTGCTGCTACCAAACCCACTCCTCCTGCTTGCACCCTCCCGCGCACTCTTGACAAAATAACTTTGCTACTTTGGGATATTTGTTTCAAGATGTTGTAGTAACGATGCATATTCTCTTTTGGGTCCAGTTGCTTTCCATCTGCTACTTCTTGAAAATCCATCCCTGTACAAAACACATCAGGTAGTCCTTCTAGAATAACTACTTTAACTGTTTCCTCTGCTTCAGCCGCTTGTAAAGCTGACAATAACTCTTGAGCCAGCTCGGGATTAATGCTGTTGTTAGCTTCAGGTCGATATATCTGAATTCTTTGTACAACAGACTGATGATTAATTTTTAGGGTTTGATAGTACTCCATAGCTATAAATTTATATTATATTCTCGGTGAAATATTTTTTATTAATAAAGGATTAAATATTAGAGTATTGTCCTTGTTTGATTTTTGCAATTATTTTATTTGCTTCTTGAGCCGTTAAATTTTTATTTGCTACTTGATTCAGAATTGAGCGTATTTTTTGCCTTACATCATCCTGTGATTTTGTAGATAAATCTTTATTTTTTTGATATTCTTTTGAAGTAATGTGATTGCCCTGAGACAATTGACTTATATTTGGAGATTTTTTTATTTCACTACTAATATATTGGACTAAATCTAATAAGGTCGGATAATCATATAATTTGGTGGCTTTCATGTTTAAATTATAAGTTGCACTTATGCTTGTTATCCATTCAACTCCAACTATAGAATCTAAGCCTAAATCAACAAATTTTTTGTCTTCTTCAATTTCACTAATATCTGCATACAAAGCGTCTGCCAAACTTTGTTTTAGAGTTTCTTTAATTTCAGCAAAATTAACATCTAAGTTATCTAATTTTAAGGTATTTTGACCTTCCAGAATATTTTCAGATTCATCTGCAATTCTGTCTGATAATGTTTTTTTAACGTAAGGTATATCTCGTAAATAGGGAGATTTCAAGCCTTGTTTAATTGAACGCGAAACCATAACCAATACACTATCTTTATTGTAACGAGGTAGTGTTTTATAGAATCTAGAATGCAATTGAGTATATGTTGAAAACAAGCCCAAACGTTCCTCATCTACCCGAGTATCATAATCTACAAGTCGAATCACAAAAGCACGTCGTATTTTATGTAAACCAGGCTTTAAAGGGACTGAACGATGTAATACATATTTGTTGAAGAAAAGTACATCACCAGGTTTATACTGGTCTTCTTCATACCCATCTTGAATACTATAATCTATGACATCTTCTGTTATCTTATTCATAATAGTATTGGCATTCGCTACATATTCATTCAAATCTCCTTTTGATTCATCCCACCTAATATTATTTTTTAAATGCAAATCATGAATAGTGTAAAGAAATTTACCTGGAAAAACATCTATAGGCACATATTGCATCCCGCCTCGATATTCTTTAGTGATTTCATCTAGTGGAATCCATATTGATGCACCAAAGTCGTCCATCTTTGTAAATGAAAATGAACCAACTCCTACATGCCATCCTAATCCTTTCTGATTCGGTTCAACAGAAAAAAAGGCATTATGCATGATCATTATTTTTTTGCCCGTGATGTAATTCAAAAAAGGCAACTTTCTTTTTATTAATGAAGAAACAAAGTCATATTTTATTAAATCATAAGCATGATCTTTTGTATCAATATTCTCATATTTTCCTATCTTTAATGTTACTTTTTCTTTAGAAACTTCACTTTCTTTTTTTGCAGTTTCTAATGTTTCTTCAAGTCTTTTTATTTCAGAAGCACTAAAGAATTCTCGAATTTGACAGTATCCTTTTTCTTGATACTCTTCTTTCAATTGCTCTAAATGTTCTTGACTCATAAGTTTAATTTCCTTTGTATTATACTTTAATTTGTTTTGATTTGTTGAATTATTTGATTGGTTTTGTTAGTTATCAGTTTATTATTTGCTAACCTATTCAATGTTGATCGTAATTTATGTTTTCAGGTGTCTTGTAATTCTATATCAGAATTAGCAGTTTTTATATTATACCCATTCATATTCTCGGTGAAATTCCTTGATTCTTTTCAGCACTAAGCGACCTTTCCCTTCAATTTGTTTCCACACACCAGGAAAGAGTTTGTAATCTAGAGTCACATTCCTAGTGCCAAAGGCAACTGTCGAACTATAGTTTAGTAACTGATCATATTCTTCCATGCTTAAAGAATAGCGCATTGCTAACTGTGATGAAATTTTTTGTTTAGCTTGAATTTCCTTCCCTTGTGGGGTGACAACTCCACTATAAAATTCCGAACAACAACCGGAACCATAGGAGAATATACCAATTCGTCGGGGTTTGCTAAAATCTGCATTGTCAATCATGCTAGCTAAGGACAAAAACACCGTCGCTCCCATAATATTCCCTACCTGTTGGCAATAGACTAATCCCGGCATTACCCGTCTCAGAAAGTCCTCTTCAATCTCCACAGGTTTTGCCTTTTTTAACTTACGCATCATACTTCTGTGGGCACCTTTTACCATACCTCCAAAGGGAGTATGAAAACTCAAGTAATCAAAAGTTTTTTGGTAATCTACTCCTTCTACTCGATCTTGATACTGATGATAGGCATTTTCACAACAATCTAGGTAAGATAGCAATGATAAGTCTGCATCTCCTGCTTCTGAGTCTGGGTTAGGTCTGCAAGTATCCATAACCTCATAGCCATAGTAACCATTACATCCTACATCAGCTTGGAAAATTTTAGGAACATCACTGACCAAAAGAGCCACTGCTCCAGCACCACTACTTGATTCTGCAAAATACCAATCTTCGTTGATAGCTTCTCCTCCCTCTGTAACAATAAACCGGGATATATCAGTTCCTATCACCAAAGCTTTAGCCCCTGGACATGTTTGGGACAAAATTAAGTTTAATGCCATCTGTAAACCTGCTGTAGTTGAGTAGCAAGCTTGCTTAATCTCAAACATTCGGCAGTTACGACTTAGCCCCAAATAATCCTGGATATAAGTGCTCATAGATTTGCCAAAATCTATGCCAGATTCACTACAAGCTACCACCATTTTGATTTGTTGCTTTTCGATATCACTGAGGCTATCAATAATAGGTTTGGCTGCATTAATAGCATAAGAAACTGGATCTTCATAAGGCATAGCAACTGCCTTCTCTTTCATCAGAAGATTATCGAAGCGAGTCATGTCTAACTGACGTGCTTGTCCTAACATTCGCACATCTACTTTAGCAGAACCACCATATACATTTAGTGCTTCAATTCCAACTTGTTGCATGAGTTTACGCCTGTGCAATTAATAAAGCTGTATTGATACCCCCAAAACCAAAACTGTTGCTGATAGCATAGTTAATCTCAGCTTGAACAGAATTTTCTTTCACCCAATTTAGACTGGTATCAATGGGATTAACTAAATTTTTAGTTGGATGACAAAAACCAAAATCCATTTGTAATATAGTGGCGATCGCTTCCAATACACCAGCAGCAGTTAAACAATGACCAGTTAAAGATTTTGTTGAATTGAGTAGGCAACGGTGAAGTCCTGCAGATTTTAAAGCTGCCACTTCTGTTTTGTCACCAAGAGGGGAACCGGTACCGTGGGTATTCACATAATCAATACTCTCTGGCTGAAGGTCTGCCATGGCTAAAGCAGTATTTATAGCCCGTTCTTCCCCTTTTTGGGAAGGTTCGGGACTACGATTCCCATCTAAAGCCAATCCCCAACCCTTGAGTTGGCCATGGGATTTAGCTCCCCGTTGTTGAGCGCGGTCAGTTCTTTCTAAAACTAATGCTCCACAACCTTCTCCATAAATAAAGCCATCATGGTCTTGGTCAAATGGCCTACAAGCAAGGTCTGGGCGATCGGCAAAACGTTCGCTCCCCATTGCGCCTAAATTCATCAGTGCTTGACATTCATACCCCGATAGATCCGATAAAGTTCCCAGGGCAATGCAAATATCACTGTTCCCCATTAAAATTTGACGGGCAGCATGAATTATAGCAACTGCTCCACTGGCCGAAGCTCCACCTACACTATAGCCCTCACCTTGAATCTGAAAACACTGGGAAATGAGACCCAATATATCAGTATCCCAAAAGGTCAGACCATAAGTTGGTCGTATAAACTGCTGACGTAAGTGATAACGTTGCCAGGTTTGTTGCTGGTAACGTTGTTGTAAATTTGAACCACCTACGACTAATCCTACTCGTTCTGGGTTAATTTGGCTAGAGGTGAGTTGAGCATCTTGCCAGGCTTCAGCAACAGCTACTATTGCGACTTGGGCGCTCTTAGTAGCAGTACGTAACAGTCCACTGTACTCAGGAAATAGAGTTTTGGCGTCAATATCGGGAAGTTCGGCACCAATAAATGGTTTGATGCTTTCACGTCCAGGCTGTTTTAGATAAGCAAATTGAGTTTTCCCTGATAACAGAGCTTCTTTAAAAGTAGCAACTCCTTGACCAATGGAAGTAATAATGCCCATACCTGTTATCTCTATGTTGCTCATTGATAGGCTCTCTAGCTTTGTTAATTTCTAGATTCTAATTTACCTGCAAATATATCAGCCAGTTCTCCTAAATTATTGGCTCCAGCTAATTCAATACGTGGGATATTTAAGGATAAATCTTCCATTACCATCATTATAATTTCTGCCCTATTTACTGAATCAATTCCCAAATTTTTGAGACTATCATTCAGTGATATAGGTACTTTTTCTAATTCTGGTGCTATTTCATAAATATATTTTTTGATTATCTTAAATATTTGTTCTTTGTTCATAACATCCTCCCTCCTGAAAAATTATACTATGTTTTTACTTGATTTTTGATTTGTTGAATCATTTTATTTCCTTCCTGGACTGTTAATTCTTTATTGGCAACCTTTTTCAAGATTGAGCGTAATTTTTGTGTCATTTCCTCTTGCGAATATCCAGATAAATAATCTTCTTTAATAGATTCTTTATGTTCTGTTGGGAATCTACTTCCTCCTGTAGAATCAATTTCCTGGGTAATATATTTTGCAAAATCTACTAAGGTAGGATAGTCGTATAGTTTAGTAGCTTTAATATTTAAATTGTAGGTTTTATTGATGTCAGTTATCCATTCTACTCCCACAATAGAATCTAAACCTAAATCAACAAACTTTTTGTCTTCTTCAATTTCACTGATATCCGCATACAGGGCTTCCGCTAACTGTTGTTTCAAAACTTCCTTGACTTGTGAGAAATTGTTCTGGGAGTCAGTTAATGGTAGAGATTGGTTGCTGATAGTTGTTCCAGTTGGAGAAGATGGCGATCGCTCCACATCAATATTTCTACCCTGAATTGATAGGGTGTCAGCGATATATTTTGCGAAATCTAATAAAGTAGGGTAATCGTATAGTTTAGTGGCCTTTATATTTAAATTGTAGGTTTTATTGATGTCAGTTATCCATTCTACTCCCACAATAGAATCTAAACCTAAATCAACAAACTTTTTGTCTTCTTCAATTTCACTGATATCCGCATACAAAGCATCTGCCAAACTTTTTTTGAGGGTTTCTCTGATTTGAGTCAAATCTCTATCAAGGCTATTCAATTTGGTGAGATTTTCAGATTCAATATCAGCCTGATCTAATTCCATTTTGGGTGGAGGTTCTATACTTGGCGCAGCATTTTCTAGATATAGTGATTCTGGAGCTGATAATCTTAGTTTTGGTTGCTGTAATATTTTGTCTTTGTTCATTTTTATTTTCTGTAGCTGGATATTCATTCCATCAAGTTTTACTTTTTTGTCAGATGTTATGCTATTTTTATCTTGACTTGTCCGTTGTCGAATATCTGTTATCCAATACCTTTTTCGTTGCCAAGGATATGTTGGCAACTCTACCTTATTACGGTAATAATCTTTATCAAATCCTAACCAATCAATTTTTATTGCCCGTACATATAATTGCCCCAGACTTTGCAGCATTTGTAACCAGTCTGGTTTCCCCGAACGTAAACTGGGCAACCATAGTTTTTTTTCTCCCATGAGACACTCACGAGCCATACCTAATAGTACCGGTTTTGGTCCTATTTCTAGGAAAATTTCAGCACCTTGTTTGTGCAAAGTTTCCATTCCTTGGACAAACTTTACTGGTTGACGCACATGATTTACCCAATATTGTGCTGAAGCAATACTATCGTCTGCTTTTTCTCCTGTAACGTTTGATATTAGTGGTATTTTAGGTTGATTATAGGTGATTTCTTTGGCCACTGCTTCAAATTCTGTTAACATTGCTTCCATCAATGGGGAATGAAAAGCGTGGGATACTTGTAGTTGTTTGGTCTTGACTCCTTCTGATTCTAATAAACTACAAATATTTGCTATCGCTGCACTCTCACCTGAAATTACTATACTTTCTGGTCCGTTAACTGCTGCTATTGTTACTTGGGAACTATATTCTTTTATGGCTTCTGTTACTTGAGATTCTGATGCCATTACGGATACCATCTGACCTCCAGAGGGTAACTGTTGCATCAACTGTCCCCGCATGGCTATTAGTTTGAGACCACTTTCTAGGCTAAAGACTCCTGCTACTGTTGCTGCTACATATTCTCCTACACTGTGACCCATAACTACATCTGGCCTGACTCCCCATGATTCCCATAATTTAGCTAGAGCGTATTCTATGGCAAATATAGCGGGTTGGGTATAAGCTGTTTGGTCTAATAGATTAAAAGTTGATTTTTGTGCATCTAATGGGTAGATGACTTCTAATAGAGGTACTTCTAAATATTCTTTCAGAATTTCATTGCATTGGTCTAGAATTTTCTGAAATGTGGGTTGAGTCTCATATAATTGTCGTCCCATATCTATATATTGAGACCCCTGCCCAGTAAATAGAAAAGCCACTTGTGCTATACTAGTACCAGGTATTTCTCCAGAAAAAATTTCTTTTACTGGTTCTGTTGCTTGGTGAGCTTTTAATTTTTCTAGTAGTTCTTGTTGCTTGGAAGCAATAACAGCTAGGCGATGTTTAAAATGAGCACGTCCTGTGTTTGCAGTATAACAAATGTCTGCAATTTCTAATTCCTGATGAGTTTCTATATAGTTTTGATAGCGGGCTACCAGTTGTGCCAGCGCTTCTGGAGTTTTGGCTGAGAGGGTTAATAAATGAACTGGACGCTCTGGGGAATTTCCTTTCTTAATTGGTTCTGGAGCTTCTTCCAGGATTACATGAGCGTTTGTTCCTCCAATACCAAAAGAACTAACCCCTGCTCTACGAGGAGTTCCATTGGTTTTCCATTCGGAAAGAGTGGCATTAACATATAAAGGACTATTAACAAAATCTATATTAGGGTTGGGCTGTTCAAAATGTAACGTTGGTGGTAGTAATTTATGTTTGAGAGCTAAAACTGTTTTGATCAGTCCTGCTACTCCTGCCGCTGCATCTAAATGACCTATATTGCTTTTCAGGGAACCAATAGCACAGAAACCCTTCTTTTGCGTACTATACCTAAAAGCCTGGGACAGAGCTGCGATTTCGACCGGATCTCCCAGCTCTGTCCCTGTCCCATGAGCCTCTATGTATGAGATTGTTTCTGGATCTACTCCAGCAACAGCATGAGCTTCTGAAATAACTGCTGCTTGACCTTCTATGCTAGGTGCGGTGTAGCCCACTTTCAAGGAGCCATCGTTATTAATCGACGATCCCTTGATGATTGCCTGGATAGAATCACCATCTGCGATCGCGTTATTGAGTCGCTTGAGAAGTACAATCCCAACACCATCACCTGTTATTGTACCCTTGGCTTTAGCATCAAAAGTTCGACAGTGTCCATCAGGAGAAAAAATCATTCCCTCTCGATATAAGTGTCCAGCTTTCTGGGGAAGCTGGATAGAGACACCACCTGCAAGAGCCAGATCACATTCCCCATTGAGTAAACTTTGACAAGCCATGTGAACAGCGACCAATGAGGTTGAACAAGCAGTTTGAACGTTGATTGCAGGTCCTCTTAAATTTAGCTTGTAAGCAACACGAGTTGCCAAGAAATCTTTATCACTGTTGATCATTAGCTGATAAGAGTTCAATGGATTATCAAGATCGTGGTTTGAATAAAGATTCCTCAATAAGTAGTGGTTCATGCCAATACCAGCATAAACTCCTATTAAACCTTCATAAATATCTGGATTGTAACCACCCTTTTCTATAGTTTCCCAAGCACATTCAAGAAACAAACGTTGTTGGGGATCTATGTATTCAGCTTCCTTGCGACTATAGCTAAAGAAATTAGCATCGAACATATCGATGCCTGACATCATAGCACGAGCTTTTACATAGTTAGGATTATTCAGTAATTCAGCTTTAACACCAGATTCTAGCAATTCTTGCTCTGAAAAAAAAGAGATACATTCAACACCATCCTTAAGATTATGCCAAAATTTATTGGTGTCTTCAGCTTGTGGAAAACGACCAGACATGGCAATAATTGCTATACCTAGATCGTCTATTAAATTTTCTTCATCTTGTAGATTCATTTTTTTATACTTACGTATCGTATTAATAAATAATTAATTGCCCAGCTATTTTGGAACTTAATTAAATACAATAAACAGAATTAATCTCTGACTTGATATCGAGAACGATGTTTTTGCCTGCGTGCTAGTCTTTGTTTCATCATGCTTTTACCTTCTTTCAAGTTAGTATCACGGATATTACGTGCTTCCTTGGAATCATTGTTACTAATACTTTCACCTTTTATATACTGACTCAAATAATAAATAGTTGGATATTTTAAAAGATCGACAACTTGCAGTTTTATTTTAAATATTTCTTGAAGTTTACCACTTACCTGTATCAAGAGTAAAGAGTTTCCTCCTACTTCAAAAAAATTATCATAAATTCCTACTTTTTCTAGTTTAAGCACATCTTGCCAAACCTTAGCAATCTGCTGCTCTGTTTCCGATTTAGGTACAACATATTCAGTAGAAGAGCGATTGCTTATGTTAAAACTGGGCAACTTTTTACGGTCTACTTTGCCATTGGGAGTTAATGGCAGGGACTCTAACAGTAAAAAGGCTGATGGAACCATATACTGAGGTAGAGCCTGTTCGATAAAAGTACGTAGTTTAGGAACTAACTGCTGAGATAATTTACTTTGTAAAGGATTGTTGCTGTAAACAGTCCAAGGTTTTTGCTGACACTTTTGTTTAGGTAGTGGGGGTAATCCATTATCAATTGGTGCAGATGATTTTTGCCAAAATATAACATTGTAGCAATCATTGGCATCAATATCTGACCAAGTAATGTAGCTTTTATAAGCTAACTCATCATCCAAATTCCAAAAATCTTCAGGTTCTATCCCTTTTTTTATAGTGATTTTTGGCAAAGCTTTGTGTATCTCTCCTACTGTAACAAATTCCTCTTTTTTTGTCAATAGTTTATCGAATTTAACTTGTGTTTGGAGGCGTGCATTGGGAACATCTTTGATTATGAGTATCTCTGGCTGTTTTTCTGCCAAAATTTGCTTAACAGATGGTAATGTCAGCTCCTCCTGTTGCCAATTCATAAATTGAGGATCAACGGTCGATGAAACTGTCGTTCCTACATGAATAATCACATCATACCGGAACTTGGTAATCTCATTATCAGCACGACCGCGCTTGAGCTGAATTTCTACCTGACTAATTTGGGGTAAATGCTGCTGTAGAGCTTGGAAAAAGGCTGGCTCAATTACCAATTCCTCTTCTTGTGTTAATTTTTTTTGCACTCGCTGCCATAAATCCTCTACTGTTAAATCATCAGCAGTTTGGCTCAATAATATATCAGTATGGAATGTTTCTAGTAGTCGTAGGCTCCGCACATCTCCGACAAAGATCACGCCACCCGGTTCCACTAGTTTGACTGCCTTTTCCAACACCCCTACTAAGTATTCAATGCTGGGAAAATACTGGACAACTGAGTTGAGTATCACAGCATCGAAGGATTCTTTTTCCACCGCTTGAAAATCGTGGGCAGGTTGGTTGTAGAGTTGTACATGAGACCAATTGCCCTCCAGTGTTTTCAATTGGTGCTCGATATAAGAAATAGCTTTGTCGGAAATATCTGTACCACAATAGTTGGAAGTGTGGGGAGCAATCTCGAATAGCAACATACCAGTACCACAACCGATCTCCAGCACACGCTCAGGTTTAAAACAGAGAATTCGCTCAATTGTGTAGTCTAACCATTGACGCATCTCTTGTTCAGGAATTGGTTGACCTGTATAGCTATCTCTCCAAATAAGAGTGTTGAATTTTGAACCTCCATCAACTGTGGTTTGCTCATAGATATTATTCCTGAGTTGCTGCCACAGCAATAGTCGATCATTATGGGCTTGATTGATCGATTCACGAGAACTTGGGTCTTGACCTTGGAAGTTGGGAACGATATAGGCTATAAGAGGCTTGTCACTCAAGCGATTGGGGTCAGTAATTACTACTGCTTCTTGCACCTCTGGGTGTTTAGTCAATGTTGATTCAATTTCTCCGAGTTCAATACGGAAACCCCGAATCTTGACTTGGTTATCAATTCGACCTAGATACTCAATATTGCCGTCAGGTAAGTATCGAGCTAAATCCCCTGTTTTATACAATCTTGACCTTTGACTTTGACTTTGACTTTGCAAGTTGTCAAAAGGGTTAGGAATAAATTTATCTTGAGTTAATTCTGGTCGGTTGAGATAGCCACGAGCCAAACCGGTTCCACCGATATGTAGTTCTCCAGGCACCCCAATGGGGACTGGTTGCAGATAACTGTCTAGGATATAAATTTCGGTATTGGCAATGGGACGACCAATTGGTGTAATTACATGACTATCTTCTGTTGGTTTTAGCCGATCTCCTACCTGGTAAATTGTTGACCATATCGTAGCTTCTGTCGGACCATAAACATTCCATACTTCCTTGCCTATCTTCAGTAATTGATGAGCCAATCGAGCAGGTAAAGCTTCACCTCCAGACAATAATTTCACGTCCAACTTGTGATTTGATAAGCCTGCAGTTAACAGCATTTTCCAAGTAGCAGGCGTTGCCTGCATCACTGTTGCTCCGGATTCTAATAACTGGGGTAACAGCCTGTTGCCATCTATAGCAATTTCACGAGGAACTAATGCTACTGATGCTCCTACTATCAGTGGCAGATAAAGTTCTAATGCTGCAATATCAAATGAGATGGTAGTAATGGCATTAAAAGTATCCAAATTAGTCAATTCCAGATAACGATTCATGGATACTAGGAAATTGACTAGAGACTGATGGTAGATTTGAACTCCTTTGGGTTTACCTGTAGAGCCAGAAGTATAAATCACATAAGCTCGATTCTCCGGAGTAACGACCCTCGTAGGATTTTGCTGAGAATGTAAAGCGATCGCTTGCCAATCACTATCCAGACATACCGTTTTGGTCTGATGTTTTGGTAGAAGCTCTAATAATGACTCTGTTGTTAGTAATACCGGCACAGCAGCATCTTCTAACATATAAGCTAACCGTTGTTGCGGATAACTGGGATCGAGGGGGACATAAGCTCCTCCAGCCTTAAGTGTCCCCAAAAGTCCCACTAACATTTCTATAGAACGATCTATACATAAACCTACTAGCACTTCTGCTCTTACTTCCAAACTTTGCAGATAATGTGCTAACTGATTTGCTCGTTCGTTCAACTCTTTATAAGTCAACCGTTGATTACCAAAAACTACTGCCACAGCATCTGGAGTTCGCTTGACCTGCTCTTCAAACAACTGATGAATACATTTATCTTGTGGATATTCCGTAGCAGTGTTATTCCATTCCCCTAGTAACTGCTGCTGTTCTGCATCCGTCAATAAAGGCAGTTGCACCACCTTTTGCTGGGGATTATTGACAATCCCTGCTAACAAAGTCTGGTAATGACTAGCCATCCTGGCAATAGTCTGCTCATCAAATAGATCTGTATTGTATTTGAGGAATCCCTGCATAGATGAGTCCTCTTCAATCATTTCTAATGTCAAATCGAACAGACTTTCATACTGAGCTAATGCAAAAGGTTCTACTTCCCATCCTGACCAATTTACAACAGTTTTTTTTCTGCTTGCTAACAGCTTTTGCACATTTTGAGCACCTTGGAAATTTTGTAGTATAAAGTAAGCTTGAAAGAGAGGAGATCGACTGGAATCTTGCTCTAGCTGTAATCGCTGTACTAACAGAGAAAAGGGATAATCTTGATGGGCTAATGCCCCAATGACAGTTTGGCGAACCTGGTTCAGGAAGTCTTTAAAACAGGGATTTCCTGACAAATTCCCCCTCATCACAACTTGATCAACAAAGTAACCAACAATGGGTACAAACTCAGGTCTAGATCTCCCAAAAGTAGGAGAACCAACCAAGATATCTTCTTGACCTGTGTAACGAGATAGAAGTATTTTAAAAGCCGCCAACAGAACCATGTAAAGAGTAGCGCCTTCTTTCTGAGCTAGTTCTTTGAGTTGCTCAGTTAGCTTTTGAGATAATTTTAAAGGGTAAGTAGCACCGTTATAGGTTTGTATTGGTGGTCGCGGTCGATCTGTGAGTAAATTCAACACAGGCAACTCCCCTGCAAGTTTTTGTTGCCAATAGCCCCAGAGCCGCTCTCCTTCAGAGCCTGCTAATAATTTCCTTTGCCAACTAACGTAATCTTGGTAACAGCAATCTATTTGAGGAAGAGATATCTCAACACCAGCTTGTTGAGCTTTGTAGATTTCTGGTATCTCTTTGATGATCGAACTCATTGACCAACCATCCCAAGCAATGTGATGTATTGTCAACAACAGGATATGGTCTTGTTGCGAGTGGCTAAACCACCTGACTCGCATTACGGGTTTTGTCTCCAGATTGAAGGGATGACGATGAGCTTGAAGAACGTTTGTGTACAACTCATCTTCACTCCAACTCGACGCATCAATCTCCAGGAAGTCCAATTGTTGATTTTGATGTACTTTTTGAACCAGTTCTTGACCCAGTTTTGGGAAAGTAGTTCGCAGCATTGGATGGCGGGTCTTTAAAACCTCAAAGACTTGCTGCCAAATAGCCAGATCTACCTGAGAGTAAATGCGAATGGCAAATGACAAGTTGTAAGTATAGCTCTGTGGTGCTACTTCCCATAAAAATCTGAGACCTGTTTGACCATAGGACAGAGGATATACTTGTAATATATCTGGCTGTTCCTGTAATAATTGTAATATTTCTGATTTGTACTGCTTCAGTTGAGCAATAATATCGGGAGTTAATACCTCTTGGGAACCTCCCGTACGCAATTTTTCCCCATCACACCACAACTTCACCCCTTTGAGAGAGATATCTTGTAAAAACTCCACTAAGTTCATAGTTCTACCTCTATCCAATTACTATCTTTGACGTTATCTGGCTCAATTTGCCCTTGATTATTTAATTCAATAGTTTGATTTTTCTCTGTTTTAATTATCAGTTCTTGCTTAATCTCAGTTGCTAGAGATATAATGGCGATTCCTTCCATAAATCTGGTGGCTGGAATATCGACTCGCAGCTCAGTTTGAATCTGATTTCGCAATTCCACAGCCATCAATGAGTCAAGTCCCATCATAGTTAGAGATTTTTCTAACTCTATTTGAGAGACCGTCATACCCATAATATGAGCAATTTTGCTTTGGAGATAAGAGATCAATAGCTTTTCTTGTTCCCTATCTGAAGCTACATTTAGCTGTTCTAAAATCCGATCGTTCTGATTCTGTTCTACCGATTTTGTGGTAAAAGCTTCTAAAAATGGGAGCTTTGCCAATCCTGGCATCTGCCTAAAAAACTCCGACCAATTAACTGGGAACACCCCTACTTGGCTTTGAGACCCTGATAACAATGAACCTAATGCTTGCATTCCTGATTCGGGTTCAATGGCCACTACCCCGCTACTCTGCATTCGATTTTGATGTTCCTTTGCTAAACGAGCTGCCATTCCTGCTGTCGCCCATGCTCCCCAGTTAATGCTTAATCCTGGTAATCCCTGACCTCGACGATAGTGGGCGATCGCATCCATAAAAGCATTGGCAGCAGCATAGTTTCCTTGACCATAATTCCCCAACATAGAAGCCATAGACGAGAAACAAACAAAGAAATCTAAAGGTAAATCCCGAGTCAGTTGATGTAAATACCAGGTTCCTGACACCTTGGGAGCCATAACTTTTGTAAATCCCTCCCAGCTCATCTTTTGTAATACCCCGTCATCCAAAACCCCAGCAGCATGAATTACTCCTTTAAGTGGAGGTAACGAAGCAGATATCCCCTCTAAGATTTTGATGACAGACTCTTGAGTCGAAATATCCCCTAACAAAACACTGACTGATGCTCCTGCTGCTTCTAACTCCTCTATAATTTTTTGTGCAGTTTCATTCGGACTCCGACGCCCAGTTAATACTATATGCTTGGCTCCCTCGGATACCATCCATTGGGCTACTTCTAAGCCTAAAGCTCCTAAACCTCCTGTAATTAAATAACTTGCTTCTGGTTTGATGGATTTTTGCTCATCTCCAGTTTCTGGCATAGAAACTACCACTTTTCCTATATGCTTACCTTGCTGCATATATCGGAAGGCAGCTTTCACTTCTGTACTAGGAAATACTTTATAAGATAATGCTTTCAGTTTTCCTTGCTGACACTGCTGGTTCAATTCCTCTGAAATTTTGGCAATTAAACCTGGTTCTTGTTGGATTATCTCTCCAATATCAAAAGGTAAGTAATTAGCATCTGGTCGCTTCTGCATCACCTTTTGTTTGTCCCAAATACCTATTTTACCAATTTCTACAAATCGCCCTTGGGTCGCTAAAACAGCAAAACTATTATCAATAAAATCTCCATTCAGACTATTTAAGACTATATCTACACCTTTTCCTGCCGTCAGACTCATAATTTCATCGGCAAACTCTAAAGTACGGGAATTCATTATGTGTTTAATGCCCATAGACTTTAGAAACTCCCACTTAGGAGGACTTGCCGTCGCGAATACTTCTGCTCCTGCCTGGAGCGCAATTTGAACTGCCGCTTGCCCTACACCACCAGCAGCAGCATGAATTAATACCCGCTCTCCTGGCTGAATTTTGGCTAAGTATTGTAATCCATAGTAAGCTGTGGCAAAGGTCAATGGTAAAGTAGCTGCTTCCGTAAAACTCAGATTTTTCGGTTTAACCATGACTAACTCAGCAGGAGTAGTAACAAAGCTACTAAACCCATTGTGAACCAAAGTCATTACCTCATCTCCCACCTGCCACTGAGAGACATTTTCTCCCACAGATGCAATAACGCCTACACATTCTAAGCCAAAGTTGAGTTGAGCTACGTCAGTAATACCTAATACCTGAGCATAATAGTCTTTCAGTAACCCCAATGAATTGAGTACATCTCGGAAGTTTAAACCCACTGCTTTGACTTGAATTTCTACTTCATTCCCTTTTGGAGCAAGGCGCTGCATTACCTGCCAGTTGAGCTTGTCTATCAGTCCATATTCAGACAACTTCAATTCCAGTGGTTGATTTTCTAATCCTAATTTTTCTTCTAAGCTCGATTTCGGCTTTTGTTGTCGTACTAATCTTGCTACATAACGGACTCCCTGACGAATTGCAATCTGGTCTTCATTATCATTAGAAAATACTTCATCTACTAAATTGGGGAGCATTTCCGTAACATTCGATTTGGGGTCTAAGTCTATTCGGCCACATTTTAATTCTGGGTGTTCTAGACTAATAACACGCCCTAGTCCCCATAAACTTCCTTGTTGGGGTTGCACCACTTCTGCTTCATCCAATATACTCTGAGTCCCTTGACTAACTAACCACATCGGTATTACATTAGTCAATCCAGCTTGAACTAAGGCTTGCAATAAATGTAATGCTGTGGCACAACCAAGTTGTTGAGCTGTTTGTAAGTCCTCGGCTTCATTTATACCCCATAAATGCAAAATGCCCTTAATATCAGAATTATCTTGGAGCAATTTGGTAAATTGTTCAGCTACAGTGGGATTAATTTGATAATGTTGAGGAGCTAATTGCTGATACTCTGAACCTGGAGATACCCAAATATAGTTCTGTCCTCTCTCTTGTAGATACTTCCCGACCGAGTCTAGTAATTCATCAGTCAGTGTAAATACTAACCATTTACCAGATCCATTTTCATATTTTTCAATTTTTGTTAAAGGTTGAGCTTCCCATTTAATTTCATAAAACCAATCACTTAAATCTGAATCTAGACTCTTCAGTAAGGTTTCCGGATTCGCTTTCCTTCCCTCAAAACCGTTAACCTGAGCCACCAATTCTCCAGTTTGGTCAAATAATTGTATTTCTGCTTTCAGCAGTTTTTCCTCTGATGCTCCATCTTTTAATCCACGGGTATAACACCAAAGCGAACCATTCTCAGGGCGCTGATAAAAAGTAAACTTCTCTATACTGAAGGGCACAAAAGTTTCATTTTTGTCACCAGCAAGACTGAGATTAAGTGCAGCCACTGACTGAAAGCATGAGTCAATTAAGGCAGGATGTATTTGATACTTTAGCGCATCTAACACTGTCTCAGGTACTTTCATTTGACACAGAATTTCTCCCTCTCCTAACCATACTTGGTCTATCCATCTAAAACTCTCCCGTAATTGAACTTGTCTATCCCATAGACTCTGGTAAATTTCTGTGCTTTCAATTTTTTGACTACAACGAGATTGAATTTCTTCGATGGTTTCTAGAGACTGCTGCGTTTGCGAAGCATGACCTAGGAATCGCTCCACATTGGTAGGATAAATCTTTCCTGTAGCATGGACAGCCCAAGAATTACTCTCAGAGCTATCAAAACTAATTACTTGAAATGAATATGAGTTATCCTGTGGAGTTAAAGCTACCTGAACGTTCCGTACCCCCTGTTCTGGTATTACTAAGGCTTGGGGAAACAGAATATCTTCTAGTTGATATTCGGTTGCAGAAAATGTTAGAGAGGCGCTTGCTAACAATAGAGAAATGTGACTAGCTCCAGGCACTACCACTTTTTCATATATGCAGTGGTCTGCTAAAAATGGTAAGGCGTCGGTGCTAAATTCAGATTCAAAAAAGATGTCTTTTGATAAAGGAGATTGAAACTTTCGATTAATCAGAGGATGAAGTTTAGTTGCAGAAATTCTTTTATAATTGGTCGTTTCAACCCAATACTTTTCCCGCTGAAATGGATAAGTGGGTAAGATTACTTTCTGGTAGCGAGAATCTCGGTCAAACCCTGACCAATCTACTTTAGCACCCTGTACATACAACTGTCCTAAACTTGAGAGCATTTGTTGCCATTCTTCTACTCCAGAACGTAACGATGGTAACCATACTCCTGAATCTTCTGGTAAACATTGACGTCCCATCCCCAGCAATATTGGTTTTGGTCCCACTTCCAAAAACAATTCATAACCTTGCTCATTTAGAGTTTTCATACTCTGGGCAAATCTTACTGGTTGTCGGACATGATTTACCCAATATTTAGCTGTAGTCATTTCTGAACTCACCTTTTGACCAGTAACATTAGAAATAACTGGTATCCTAGGCTGACTATAGGTGACTTCCTGAGCTACTGCTTCAAACTCTGCCAACATTGGCTCCATCAACGGAGAGTGAAAAGCATGGGACACCTGTAAATGTTTGGTCTTAACTCCCTTTGTTTCTAACTTACTGCAAATGGTTGCGATCGCTTCACTTTCACCAGAAATCACGATACTTTCTGGTCCATTAATCGCTGCTATTGTCACTTGTGAACTATACTCGCCTATAGCTTCTATGACTTGAGATTCTGATGCTAACAAAGACACCATTTCACCACCAGATGGTAACTGTTGCATCAACCTTCCCCGCATGGCGATTAATTTCAGACCGTCCTCCAGACTGAAAACTTCTGCTACACAAGCTGCTACATATTCTCCCACACTATGACCCATCACCACATTGGGTTTAATCCCCCAAGATTCCCATAACTTAGCTAGGGCATATTCTATAGCAAACAAAGCAGGTTGGGTATAAGCTGTTTGGTCTAGCAAAGAAGAACTTGACTTTTGTGCATCTTTAGGGGAGATAACCTCTAATAGAGGTACTTCTAGATAGGGTTGTAAAATTTGGTCGCATCGATCTAAAGCTTGACGGAAAGTCGGTGCTTGTTCATACAGTTGCCTTCCCATATTCACATACTGGGAACCTTGACCTGTGAATAGGAAAGCTATTTTTGGACTTTGGCTGCCCCCATCTGGTTGTCCAGAAAATAGTCCAACTACTTCTTTCTTAGTTTTCCAGTCAAGCAGTTTTTCTATTAATTCCTTTTGCTCAGAAGCAATAACCCCTAGTCGATGATTAAAATGTGCTCTGCCTGTATTAGCTGTATAACATACATCGGCTAGTGCCAAATCGGGATAATTTTTTAAAGAATTTTGATAACTACTGACTAAATCTTCTAAAGATTTTTGTGTCTTGGCTGATAAAGTTAATAAATGCAGCGAACGTTCTAAATAGTCTTCACTTCTAACTTCTGACTTCTGACTTTTCACTTCAATTGGAGCTTCTTCTAAAACTATATGAGCATTGGTGCCACTAATAGCAAAAGAGCTTACTCCTGCTACTCTTTTATCTCCTGATGACAGCCAAGGTGTCAGTTGAGTAGGTACTTTTAAAGGTATATTCTCCCAATCAATATAGGGGCTAGGATTAACAAAATGCAGATGAGGGGCAATTTTTTGATGTTGCAGTTGTAAAACTACCTTAATAACACCTGCAATTCCTGCTGCTGCTTCTAGATGACCAATATTAGTTTTAACTGAAGCGATATGCAATGGATTTTCCCGATCGCGTCCCTGCTCAAACACGCTAGCTAAAGCTCTCACTTCCATAGGATCTCCCAGGGAAGTTCCTGTACCATGAGCTTCCACATAACTAACTTTATCGGGTTCTACTTTTGCTGCTTTGAGAGCTTGTTGAATAAGTTTTTCTTGAGCTAGTTTATTAGGTACTGTCAGTCCGCTACTCGGCCCATCATGATTAACAGCGGAACCACGAATTACTGCCTGGATATTGTCCCCATCTTTGACCGCATCCGACAAACGCTTAAGTACGACAATGCCACATCCCTCTCCCCTACCATAACCATCAGCAGCAGCATCAAAAGTTTTACACTTGCCATCAGGTGATAGAGCCTTTAATTTTGATAGTGCAGTTGTCACTTGAGGAGAGAGAATTAGTTGGACTCCTCCTGCTAAAGCCAGATTAGACTCACCCTGACGCAGACTCTGACAAGCTTCATGTATAGCTACCAGAGATGATGAACAAGCTGTATCTATTGCTATTGATGGGCCTTGCAATCCTAAAAAGTAAGATAACCTACCTGCTGCAAAACAAAACCCATTTCCTGTGGCATCGTAAGGGCTAATATTTTCGACTTGGCTCAAACCCAAATTAGCATAATCATTTTGACCGATACCCAGAAATACTCCTGTCTGAGTGTTTTCTAATTGCTGGGGATTAATACCAGCTCTTTCTAAAGCTTCCCAAGTTACTTCTAAAATAAAACGTTGCTGTGGGTCAAGGCTATGGGCTTCTCGGCCAGAGATACCAAAAAATTGAGGATCAAAGCGATCTACCTGATCGACTAATGCTGCGTGACGGATATACATTTTCCCCGGAGTATCAGGGTTGGGGTCGTAGTAAGAATCTATATCCCAACGTTCTACTGGAATCTCTCTAACAGAGTCTTTACCATTAGATAACAATTCCCAGAAACTTTCTGGTGTGTTGGCATTTCCTGGAAATCGACAGCCTATGCCAATGATGGCGATCGCTTCATTTCTTGAACGCTCCATCATCTCCAATTTAGTTTCTGCTTTCTTTAAAGCTAAAAACATCTGTTTGGATAATGATAGTTGCTCTTTTTCAGTACTCGTTTCCATAAATACTTTTTTAGCCTTAACCTAATTTTTTTTGTTTTACATAAGTCTATAGTTTAAAAATTGCCTAGTTAATCATTTTTTTATGCCTTTTTTATGAAAATACCCCAAAATATAGATCTTTCGTTTTCACATTCACCATTATATATATTAGAGCATATTCTTGATTTTTTCCAGTTGTTGAGCTGCTAGTGCTTCAAAATCTTCTTCTGAAATATCTTCAAGAACTGGCAATATAGTACCATCTATTTGTGATACATTAGTTTGATTCAGCCCATTAGATAATGCCTCATTTTCTGTTGTATTCCATTCCATTAATTCCTCTATTATATGTAAGGACAATTTCGCAATCGTTGGATATTCCATAGCTATTGTCTCAGGTAAATTAGTTTCTAGTTGATTTTGCAGTCGATTTTTTAATTCTACCGCCATTAAAGAATCCATTCCCATTTCCATAAAGCCCAAATTTACTTCAGGTAATTGAGATGAACTTAAATCTAGTACCTGAGCTACTTGCCCTCGAATGTGTTCAGTTAAAATTTCTTGACGTTCCTCTAGTGATACTGTCTCTAATTTTGCTAAAATTTCGGCTTTGACCTTCTGTTCCAGTGTATCATGTTCTGGCTCCTCCTTCTGTAATAATTCTCGTAGTAATGAACTTTTTTTGATACCACTCCAATGTTCTGCCAATATCGTCCACTGTACGGGTATTACACCTACCCGAGCCATAGCAGATTGATTTGCTAACAGTAAATCCAAGGCATACATTCCTTGTTTTGGGGCAATCTCAGTTACCCCACTGCTATGAATGCGATTTTGATGCTCCACTGCTAAACGAGCAGCCATGCCCCCAGATGCCCATGCTCCCCAATTAATAGCCAATCCTGACAATCCTATGCTGCGACGATAACCAGCTAAAGCATCCATAAAGGCATTGGCTGCAGCATAATTTCCTTGACCAGGGGAACCAATTAAGGAAGCTATTGAAGAGAAACAGACAAAGAAATCTAATGGCAGATTTTGAGTTAATTTATGTAAGTGCCAAGTTCCTATTACTTTTGGCGACATTACTTTCGTAAAACGCTCCCAATTCATCTGTTGTATGGTTCCATCATCAAGCACTCCTGCTGCATGAATTATTCCTTTGAGTGTTGGTAAAGATATCTGAATCTGTTCCAGAATTTTAGCTAGATCTTCTTTAATAGAAATATCCCCTAACAAGACCTTGACTTGGCATCCTGCTTGTTCTAATTGTTGTATAGATTCTTGGACTTTTTCTGAAGGAGGGCGGCGTCCAGTTAACACAATGTTTTTAGCACCCTTTTCTACCAACCATTCGGCGGTATGTAATCCTAACGCTCCTAATCCTCCAGTTATTAAGTAACTACCATCTGATGATAAGGATAGGGGTTGAGGAAATTCTGGAGGAGATTGATTGGCCAGACGAGCTACATAAGTATTTTCTCCCCGTAAAGCTAGATTATCTTCTTCTTGTTCATTAACTAACAATTGCCATAGCATTTCTACTTCGTCTGCTTCTGGAGCTTGTGGGTCTAGATCCACTAATCCTCCCCATAATTGGGGATGTTCTAGGGACACTGCTCGACCTAACCCCCACAGAGGCGATGCTGCTAATCCTGATATATTATTTTCTGTTTTTGATAATACTGACTGAGAGCCACGGGTTACTATGCATAGTTGGGGAGCGCTGGCGTTTTTGAGTAAAGTCTGTAACAGGTACATCACGCTGCCACATCCCCATAACTGGGTTTCTTCTAAAGTGTCAAGGGTTAAATCTTTTGATTCTGGAGCATCTAAACTCCACAAATGAATTAACTTTGACAAGGGGATTTGACTACTTTCTTGAACTTCTTGATACAGTTTTTCAAATTCTTCGGGAATATAAGGATTAAGTTGATATTTTCCTACTGCTTGTTTTTGATAGCTCTCTCCTCTATAAACTAAGCTATATTGATGACCCTGTTGTTGTAATTTTTGGGCTAATTTTTCTGCTACCCCTGTGGTATCGGCAAAAATTAACCAATGACTTAATTTAATGCTTGTTATTGAATGAGTTTTCTCTAAAAGTTTCCACTGAACTTCATAGAACCAATTTTTGATAGTTACTGCTGCTAATTGTTCCTGATGTTTTTTAGCTAATACATCTAATATTTCTGGTAAAATTTTAAGCTGTTCTGGTGAAAAATTTACCGCTTTTTCTAATTGTTGATTAAGTGCTTCTGTTTTTCCTTGAGTGAGTAGTTTAACAATTGAAGTGTCACTAATATTGTCTGATTTTTGATTTTCGTTGTGTTTGTTTTCTGTTATTTCTACCCAGCAGCGTTGTCGTTGAAATGGATATGTGGGCAATGGTACTTTCTGACGAGTATAATCTCGGTCAAACCCTGACCAATTCACTGTTATTCCTTTAACGTACAACTTTCCTAAACTCAATAACATTTGCTGCCATTCTTCTACAGCAGGACGTAATGATGGCAACCATACTCCTTCTTCTGGTAGACATCTACGTCCCATCCCTAACAAAATTGGTTTCGGTCCTATTTCCAAGAAAAGTTTATTTCCTTGATCGTGCAACGTTTTTATACTTTGAGCAAACTGTACTGGTTTTCGGATATGATTTACCCAATATTCTGCCTTAGTTACTTCATTTCCTGCTTTTTTCCCAGTTACATTTGATACCAATGGTATTCTTGGCTGATTATAAATTACTTCCTGAGCTACTGCTGCAAACTCTGCCAACATTGGCTCCATCATAGGAGAATGAAAAGCATGGGATACATGTAAAGGCTTGGTTTTAACTCCCATTGCTTCTAACTTACTACAAACAGTTGTGATCGCCTCACTTTCACCAGAAATCACCATACTTTCTGGTCCATTAATGGCTGCTATTGTAACTTTTGAACTATAGTCATCTATAGCTTCTCTAACTTGAGATTCTGAGGCCATCACTGCCACCATCTCTCCACCGGAGGGTAACTGTTGCATCAACCGTCCCCGCATAGCAATTAATTTCAGACCATCTTCTAAACTGAAAATTCCTGCTACAGTTGCTGCCACATATTCTCCTACACTGTGACCCATGACTACAGTTGGTTTGATTCCCCAAGATTCCCATAACTTGAACAAAGCATATTCAATGGCAAACAGAGCAGGTTGGGTATAACCTGTTTGGTCTAATAAATTCGAGGTTAACTTTTGTACATCTTTAGGGTAAATAACTTCTAATAGGGGATAGTCTAGATAGGGTTGTAAAATTTGGTCGCATCGATCTAAAGCCTGACGGAAAGTTGATTGAGTTTCATACAATTGCTTCCCCATATCCACATACTGGGAACCTTGGCCTGTGAATAGGAAAGCTAGCTTAGAACTTGCGCTACCACTATCAAATTCTCCACAAGATACTCCAATTACTTCCTTTCCTATTTTTTTGGAAAGTAGCTTTTCTGATAATTCTTTTTGATCAGAAGCAATAACTGCTAGTCGATGCTTAAAATGTTTCCTTCCTGTATTAGCCGTGTAACATACATCTGCTACTGCCAAATCTGGATACCTTTCTAAATACTTTTGATAACTACTGACTAAATCTTCTAAAGCTTTTTCTGTTTTTGCCGATAGAGTTAATATATGAATTGGACGTTCGGCAATATCCTCACTTCCGACTTCTGACTTCTGACTTCTGACTTCTTTAGGGGCTTCTTCTAAAACTATATGAGCATTGGTACCACCCATACCAAAGGAACTAACTCCTGCTATTCTTGGTTTCCCCTCGCAAGACCAAGGCATTAATGAAGTAGGAATTTTTATTGGTAACCTATTCCAATCTACATGAGGATTAGGTTGTTTTAAATGTAAATGAGGAGGTATTTTCTGATGCTGAAGAGCTAAAATTACCTTCATCAAAGATGATACACCTGCTGCTGCTTCCAAATGCCCAATATTAGTCTTTACTGACCCCACAATTAAAGGTTGATCTGCTGGACGATTTTTGCCGTATACTTCTGCCAGAGCTTCTATCTCAATTGGGTCTCCTAAAGAAGTTCCTGTACCGTGAGCATCCAAATAGCTAATTTGATGGGGTTCTAACTTGGCATTTGTCAGAGCTTGTTGAATTACCTGTTTTTGAGCCATTCTATTTGGAACTGTCATACCACTACTTGGCCCATCATGATTAACAGCAGAACCTCGAATAACGGCTGAAATTAGATCGCCATCACTAACTGCATCAGACAAGCGCTTCAAAACTAGGACACCACATCCTTCTCCCTGACCATAACCATTTGCAGAAGCATCAAAAGTCTTGCAACGACCATCAGGGGATAGTGCTTTCAGTTGGCAACGACCAATAGTGCTGATGGGCGATAATATTAAATTAACTCCACCCACTAATGCTAAGTTGGATTCTCCTGAACGTAAACTCTGACAGGCTAAATGGGTACCAACTAAAGAACTTGAACAAGCTGTATCTACCTGTATATTAGACCCTTGTAAACCCAAGAGATGAGAAATACGACCTACACCGATACTTCTATTACTTCCGAGAGTAGGGTAACTATTGGCTCCACTTAGAATTACGGCAGAATAGTCATCTGTAGAGATGCCCATGAATACACTTGTCTGACTATTCTTAAGGTTTGTCCAGGTTTGCCCAGAATTTTCCAGTGCTTCCCATGTTACCTCTAAAAGTAATCTGTACTGAGGGTCTAAACTAACTGCTTCTCTAGGAGAAATACCAAAAAATAAGGGGTCAAACTGGTCAACTTGCTCAATAAACCCACCCTCTTTAGTGTAGGCTTTCCCCGGAACTGCTGGTTCGGGATCGTAATAAGCGTTCACATCCCAACGATCCGGAGGAACTGGTTTAATAGCATCTATCCCATCATGCAATAAGCTCCAGTATGTTGATGGATCATTAGCTCCTCCAGGAAATCGACAGGCCATACCAACAATTGCGATCGGTTCTGTTTGGGCTTTGTTTACTGCTTCGAGCCTACTTCGCATTTCCTTCAAAGTTTGAAGCACTTCTTGGGATAAGAAGTTTTGTTGGTTTGTTTGAGAAATATTGCTCATTCTAGCCCTCCTCCTTCAGTAAAGCTTGGATTTCTTGTAATTCTGAGGCGATCGCACTATCAATTTCTCCTTCAAATTGTGTTTCTATATTCTTGGGAGTATTTATAGTCTGACTATCTTGAACATCTTCTTGATCTTGCTCTTCTGGGAAAATTTCTTTGATTAAGTATTCAGCTAAGTCTTTGATATTAGAAGTTTCAAACAATGTAGCTGTGCTGATGGAGGAACTAAAAGTAGAACTCAACAGATTTCTTAGCTCAACCGCCATCAAGGAATCCATTCCCATTTTAAAGAATCCTAACTCAGGATCAGGAAGTTTAGATTTCGATAATCCTATAATTTTAGCTACATCAGTTTGAAGATGCTCGATTAGCATTTGGTTCCGTTCACTTTCTGGGGATTGATGAAGTTGTTGTAACAATTTCGAGCTATCTTCCGAAGCGCCTTCTCCATCTGTTGCATCTGAGTCTAGTGAAATTTCTTCCAGAAATGACCGTTTACCTCCTAGTTCATAGAGTTCCTTAAATAAATCCCAATTTATATCTGCTACTACTGTGTGAGGACTATTGCTTCCTAATACTTTTTCCAAAGCAGCTATTGCTTTTTCAGGCTCTAGTGGTTTTACCCCCATTTGGTTTAACCAATTCATTGCCTCTCCTGTTGCCATTCCTCCTCCTGACCAAGGCCCCCAATTTATGCTATGGCTTGGTAATCCTATAGATTGCCGATAATAAGTTAATCCATCCAGAAAATGGTTAGCTGCTGCATAGTGAGCTTGACCTTTAGAACCCCATACTGATGCAATAGAGGAGAAATTAACAAAAAAGTCTAGCTCAAGCTTCTGAGTTAATTGATGTAACAACCATCCTCCTACTACTTTTGGACGGAGTATGGCTTCGAGTTGAGACAGTTCCAACTCCTGAAGCAGGTGAAATCCTATAACTCCTGCGGCATGAATTACTCCTTTGAGAGGTGGCATTGCTTCTTCTACTTGCTTTAATGCCTTCTCCATATCTTCTTGAACAGATACATCGGCTTGAGTTACAACTACCTCTACCCCTTGCTTCCGTAAACTATTAATCCTCAATTGTGCTTGCTCTGATGGCTTACTGCGACTGGTTAATATTAGATATTGACATCCCTTCTCTACCAACCATTGAGCTATACTCAATCCTAATGCTCCTGTTCCCCCAGTAATTAAATAACTTCCTTCTTCACTCAAAGATACTGGTTGAGACTCTGCTAAGAGTTTTCTTTCTAAACGAGCTACATAGATTTCTCCATTACGAATGGCCAGTCTATCTTCTTCTTGCTCATCTTCTAGTAGCTGTAGTAGTATTTCTGCTTCATTTGTGGACGATTCCTGGTCTAAGTCAAGTAGCCCTCCCCATAATTGAGGATGTTCCAGAGATATGACTTTTCCTAGTCCCCATAGTGGGGTTTGGGCTATTGCTATTTCTTCTACATGAGGCAACACGGACTGGGAACCTTTGGTAATTAACCACAGTTGAGGTGAGAGTGAGTTCAAGTTCCAGTGTTTTTCCATAGCTTGCACCAGATGCAATACGCTACCACAACCATACTTTTGTGCTGACTCTAAAGCTACCTGAGTTAGTTGTTGAGAAGGTGTAGTTTCTAGACTCCACAAGTGAATTATTTTCAGACTTTCCCCAACAGTTATCTTTACCTCTTGGCAAAAACTCTCAAAATCTCCTGGATTAGATGGGTTTAGCTCCCAACTTCCTGTTTCTTTTTGCTTGTAGGTTTCCCCGAGCAAGACCATAAAACAGCGATCGCCTCTTTTTTCTAAGAGATTTTTCAGTCTTTTACCTACACCATCTTTGTCGCTGAATATTATCCATTTTTTCGGCTGTAGTCGTTTATTATGCTGTTGTCGAGTGCCTGTTTTTTGCCATTCTACCCCATAGAAAAGTTGTTGTAATGAAACATCAGAGTAATACAGTGGTTTATGTAGAATTTCTTGGTTCCACTTGTAAATTTCATCTACTGACAAGAGGTTTTGTTTTTGTGCTGTCATTACTACATAGCTGACTAACTTTTTACGCAACATCTTGTATAAGTTGTCATAAGATTGAAGACCTACTCTGGCATTTTCGTTTAAATTACTTTGTTTACATACATAGTTGAGATTCTCTGTAAAATTTGGATCGTCTAGACCATTAGCAACTTCGTTACTAATATCTACATAATGTATTATCTTGAGATGATTTTGTGATAGTAAATATAACCATTCTTGTTGTGTTATTAGATAAGATGAGTGAGCATCATAATCAAGACTAAATGAGGCGTTAGAGATAAAATCTGATAAGACTAAATGACCTTGATCATTTAAGTGATTTCTAATATTCAAAAATAGTTCTTCTTTCTTCTTGATGTGACAAATTACTTCAAATCCATATATCAGATCGTAATTGTCTGGAAACTCATCCTGGGAACTATCTCCATTAACAATTTTTATCCGCTGTTCCAGATTTAATTGATGAATTTTTTTATTTCCTAATTCTACTTGACTATCTGATATTGTATAGCCACAAAGCTCTAAGTGATTATACTTCTGACCTAAGGCCATTAAATCTGTCCCATGGCCACAACCAATATCTAGAACTTTCTGACAAGAATAAAAATCGACTTTCTGCCAACCTATATTTCTAATCTCTTGCTGGGCTGTTGATGCTAATTTGTGATATTTTTCTTGTGTTTTCAATTTGGCGAAAAATAGAACCCATGAAAATCCTCTAATAATCGCCGGTAAAGGAATATAGTTCAAAATTGCTTCTTCATCTGTAAACGAAGCTAACTCATCATAAAAGTCACCAACTATATCACCTTGATTTTGCAGATATTTCTGATGACGATTTGTTAAAAGTTTTAATAACTTAGGTAATAATTTTTGTTCATCTTCTGTTAATTCCTCAGATAACTTTATTTCTTGAGTTAATCTGTCTATATTACCTTGATCAAGAACTAAATTAAGAGTATTGTTATCTTGATTTTTAGAAGTATCTATCCAATATCTTTCTCGCTGAAATGGATACGTTGGCAATGCTACTTTATGATTAGTATAATCTCGGTCAAATCCTGACCAATCTACATTGAAACCTTTTACATACAACTGTCCTAGACTTGAGAGCATTTGTTGCCATTCATCCACTCCAGGACGCAATGATGGCAACCATACACCTAAACCTTCGGGTAGACATTGCCTTCCCATCCCCAGTAATATTGGTTTTGCTCCAATTTCTAGGAAAATTTCAGCACCTTGTTTTTGCAACGTTTCCATCCCTTGGGCAAACCGCACTGGCTGACGTACATGATTTACCCAATATTTGGCTGAACAAATACTATCGTCTGCTACTGTTCCTGTAAGATTGGATATTACTGGTATTTTGGGTTGACTATAGGTGAGTCCTTCCGCTACTGCTGTAAACTCTGTCAACATTGGTTCCATTAATTCTGAATGGAAGGCATGGGATACCTCTAGTTGTTTGGTTTTGATTCCCTCAACTTCTAAGCTACTAATAACAGCTCTAAGTTCAGTTGACTTTCCAGAAATGACTACACTTTCTGGTCCGTTTATTGCTGCAATACCTATTTCGGTGTCTGGAGCTATCAGGGTTTTCACTCTTGATTCTGATGCCATCACTGCCACCATCCCTCCTCCACTGGGCAACTCTTGCATTAACCTACCCCGCTCGGCTATCAGCTTCAGACCCTCTTCTAAACTGAAAATTCCTGCTACTGTTGCTGCTACATATTCTCCCACACTATGACCCATGACTAGCTCTGGCTTGATTCCCCAGGATTGCCAGAGTTGAGCTAGAGCATATTCTACAGCAAATAGAGCAGGTTGGGTATAAGCAGTTTGGTTTAATAGAGATGAGTGGGATTCGTCTTCCTTGACAGGATAGAAAATTTCTTTGAGGGAGGTTGTCTGGAATTTTCCTAAGATTTCGTCACATCTGTCAATAGCTTCTCGGAATACTGATGATTCCTCATATAGTTCCTTCCCCATATTTACGTATTGAGAACCTTGCCCTGTGAATAAAAAGGCTATTTTCGGTGTATTGCTATTTTTAGGAAGTTCACCAGAGCAGATTCCTACTACTTCCTCACCTGCTTTGTATTGTAGGAGTTTTTCTACTAATTCTTGTTGGTTAGAGGCAATGACTGCTAGTCTATGGTTAAAGTGACTACGTCCGATATTAGCTGTGTAGCAAATATCCCCAAGCTCACTGTCATTTTTTTCTTCTTCTAGATAATTTTGATAACGAACGACTAACTCAGAAAGTGCTTTTTCCGTTTTTGCTGAAAGAGTTAGTAAATGCAACGAATGTTCTAAATTATTTTCTTCTTGCAGAGGAGCTACGCTATCATTATCATTTTTGAGTTTTGACTGTATGTAAACCCTAGAATTAGGCACTTCCTTTTGATTTTTGACTTGAAATGGTGCTTCTTCTATGACTATGTGAGCGTTCACACCCCCTATTCCAAAAGAGCTAACTCCTGCTCGTCTAGGAATCTCTTCCCCTGATTCTGTTTTTAACTTTTTCCATTCTTGAGTTTGGTCAATTATGTAAAATGGACTATCTTTTAAATTAATGCGTGGATTTAATTCTTTAAAGTTGACAATAGTCGGCAATTTTTTATGCTTCATTGCCAAGAGGACTTTAATCACTCCAGCAATTCCCGCAGCTCCTTCCAAATGTCCAATATTACTTTTCACTGCCCCCAAACCACAATAGGATTTTTCTGACTTTCCTAACCCATATTGCTGATGTAGTTGTTTAAATCCTCGCTTGAGAGCATTAATTTCAATCGGGTCTCCCAAGGGTGTACCCGTGCCATGAGCTTCTATATAAGATACTGTATTGGGTGGAATATTAGCGTTAGTATAGGCAGAACGCAGCACTTGAGATTGAGCATAAACATTGGGAGATGTTAAGGTTCTAGCTCTACCTCCATGATTGATTGCACTCCCTTTGATTACACCATAAATGCGATCGCCGTCTTCTATTGCTTTTTTCAGAGGCTTTAATAAAACTACTCCTGCTCCTTCTCCCCTAACGTAACCATCAGCATCACTACTAAATGTTCTACATTGTCCTGTTGGGGATAACATCCCCAGTTGACTCATCTGGATGTATGTTGTTGAGGTAAATAAGACGCTTATCCCACCTACCAATGCCATTTCACATTCTGATTCTTTGAGGGATTTAACCGCGTAATGAATAGCTACCAGTGAGCTTGAGCAAGCTGTATCTATCGGAATACTTGGACCATGCAGGTTAAAAAATGAAGATATGCGGTTGGGAATCATACAAGTCCAAGTTCCTGTTCCACTATGACCTTCTACATTGTCTTGATTTTGGTTCATCAATAAAATAGAGTCATAGCTACACGCCCCGATAAAAACACCTACCTCTTTTCCCGAAAGTTGAGATGGTGAGTAACCTGCATCTTCTATACAAGACCAACTTAACTCCAGCAAAATTCTCTGTTGAGGGTCTGTTCTTGTTGCTTCTCTGGGAGAAATATCGAAGAATTCAGCATCAAACTGGTCTATATCTTCTGTTATTCCTGCCCATTTACTAATAGTTTTATTGGGGGTTTCGGGAGTGTCAGAATAATACTTCTGTACTTCCCACCTCTGGGAAGGAATTTCACTAATACTATTTATTCCTTGTTCAATATTCTGCCAAAACTGGTTGTGATCATTCGCTTCAGGAAATCGACAAGCCATACCAATAATAGCTATTAGATCGCTCTGGTATTTTTGATTCATAATCACCCCTACACTGCTCCAAAAAAATGATACATACAAACGTCACATAACATGATCATCTGATGCTTAATTACTTCTGAATCTGAGATCGTCTGCGGTTACTCAACTACAGGCATTGAAGTCTAGCCCACCGCATTTTTTGCTCCTTATAATTGGGTTTAAATCTCTATATCCCACGAATTAAAACCCCAGTTTAAACACCATCTGCTCCTAGGTGTTGATCCATCATGTTGAGCCATCATCTTTTTTTGTTTGTTATTAAGTTTGAGCTTCGTTCTGATGGATATCATGTGTGTTCTGAGAGTATACTTGCAGACTATTAGATAGGCTGCTTAATAATAACCTTTGGTATTCTATCTTTATTCTTTGATTAAGTCAACACTCTTTGGGGGGGGGGCGAAAATAGTTATAAAGCAGACAGGACAAGGGATATAGCTATCATTTTTAGAAAAAAACACTCCTAGTTAGTAGAATTAAGTTTCATGAAGTATTGTGTTCATTCAATAAGGTTATGGCTACATTTTAGCAGGGTAAGCTCAAGTAAATTTTATATAAAATTTACTTGACAAAAGTCTCAAAATAGTATCCTTTATAGCTAGCAGGGGGACAACAAAGCTTGTAACTCAGATCTGGCGTTGCTGAATCAAAAAATGGTATAATAAAAAGAAAACCGTGGAATGCCCGCGCATGTCATAGCAATAAAACTCATAAATATCATAAAATATGGTCATCAAAGACTGGGGGGCGACAAGCGCCCCGCAATCCATGTGGGGTAATAATTTGACAAAATTCTAGTAAAAAAAGATAGGTCAGTAATTTTCCTGGAGGGGTGACATGAGAGCTAAAAAGTAGACTGTATAAGCTTCATAGCTCTCATGCATGCCTCGTAAATAATTATCGAGCTTATGGCGACTTAAACGCATCAAATTTTAAACTAATTCTCAACATTTATTCATAAAATTAATCCACTTTTGGCCATAATGACCAATATAAAAACTGCTATGCCTTT